>CAYNHD010000087.1:0-11654 GCA_964396775.1 uncultured Thermoflexus sp.
GGGGAAAGGGGGCTGGGGGGATAGGGGTCAATCAGGCCAAACCGCGCGCCTATTTTCGCCCTGATGTACTGAGAATGTTCTTACTCGCTTTCCTCTGCTTCCTCTGCTTTCTCTGCGCCTCAGCGGTGAGACTTTGTTCTCTCCCGTGCGGCGGTTGCCGCGCCGGGGGTGTTGGGGTATGCTAACTCTGCGACGCGCTGCTGCGCCCCCTCTGGCGGGCAGCGCCGCGCTTCCCGACGCCGGCACAAGGAGTCCTCCGCCGATGACGCTGCTCCCCTTGATGAAAGCGGTCGAGCTATTTCACGGGCTGACCGACGCCCAACTCCAGCGGCTGCTCGATATCAGCCAGGAAGTGGTCTATCACGACGGCGACGTGATCTTCGAGCAGGGCGCGGCGGGTGACGCGCTCTACTTCATCAGCGAGGGCCAGGTCGAGATTTGCATCCGCTGCACGCCGGGCACGGCGGAACGCACCGAGGTTTTCCTGGGGCGCGGGCAAATCTTCGGCGAGATGGCCCTGGTGGATCGCGGCACGCGCTCGGCGACGGTGCGCTGCTGCCAGGACGACACCATCCTGCGCGTCATCCAGGGCGACGCCTTCACCGCCCTGTGCGAAGCAGACACGGCCATCGGCTACGTGATCATGCGCAACATCGCCTGCGACCTGTCGTTCAAGCTGCGCCACCGCAACCTGAACCTGGACGCCAGCAGCCAGGGGGCAGCCGCGCTGGAGGAAGGTGGCCTGTGATCACGTACAAGGTCAGCTATGTGGTCATCGGCGGCGAGCACCCCGGTGCCATCGCCAACGAGATCGAGCGGCCCTGCGTGGGGGCGCGCGTGCGCATCGGCAGGGGGACGTTCGAGATCGTCGAGATTCACGAGGTGCTGCCCCCGCGCGAGGATTTCGTCTTTCTGCACGCGACGGTTCGCCCCGTCGAGACGGCTGAACACGCGGCGGAGTAGCCCGCTCACGTTCCTGGTTGTTGGTGATTGGTTCTTGGTTGTTGGTGATTAGTTATGAGTGATCGTGATCAGTTTTCAGCGATTGGGTAAGAGACTTGCGAAGTTTCGGAGATTTCGCAGGGCCAGGCCGAGACCAGGCGTGGCAGGGCATCCCCGTACCGGACAGGTGTTGCCCACGCCTCTGCCGCAGCGCAACCGCCTTTACCAATAACCAACCACCAATCACCAAGAACCAATCACCAACAACCGATCCACCCCTTGATTCGGCCATCTCATTCAATTGACACGAACTGGCGTCATAAGGTAGATTAAGGTTACCCTCCACGCGAGATTGTTCGTTCGCACGCAAGGTGATCGTGTCTCAGCCGGGTTCTTTCTGCGGTACTCGTCCGCGCAACTCGTGAATAGTCTGAAGCCGGGTAGTGTCCTCAAGGACTAAGGAGGGAGAGCAGCCGTCAGCGACCAATCCAATTCACCTTCCACTACTGTGCATAACTATTTTGGGGAGGCACCTAAGATGAAGCGCATTTCAGTCGTGATCGTCCTGCTCGCGATGGTTCTTGGGCCGTTCGGTGTGATCGCCAACGCCCAGGAAGGCGAACCCATTAAGATCGGCTTGCAAGGCCCCATGACCGGCGACTATGCTTACGAGGGCCAGGGCTTTGTCAAGGCCGTCCAACTGCTGGTGGATCAGGTCAACGAAGAGGGCGGGCTGTTGGGGCGTCCGGTGGAGCTGGTGATTGAAGACGACGCCGGCGACCCGACGCAATCGGCGCTGGTGGCCGACCGGCTGATTGACGCCGGCGTGGTGGCCGTGATCGGCGCCTACAACTCCACCGCCACCGAACCCGCGTCTGAGATCTACAACGAGAACAACATCCTGCACATCACCCCGTCCTCGACGGCCACCCGCCTGACGGAGAAGGGCTTCGAGCAGTTCTTCCGCGTTTGCTTCCTGGATGATCGCCAGGCGTTGTTTGCCGTCATGGCCATGCAGGATGTCCTGGGCGCGCAGAAGATCGGCATCCTGCACGACAACTCGACCTACGCCAAGGGTCTGGCCGACTGGACGCAGGTCTATGCCGAGGAAGCCGGCCTGGAAGTGGCCTTCTTCGACGCGATCAACCCCGATGACCAGGACTTCACCCCCATTCTGACCAACATCGGCAACGCCGGCCTGGACGCGGTGTACTTCACCGGCTACCATGCCCAGGGTGGCCTGCTGCTGCGCCAGACCGCCGAGCTTGGCCTGGATATTCAGTGGATGATGGGCAACGCCAGCAACAACCCCGAAATGGTCGAGATCGCCGGTGTGGATGCGGCGGCGGGCACCTTCATCACCACCGAGCCGCTGCCCCAAGACCTGGAATATCCTGAAGCGGTTGAGTTCGTGGAAGCGTTCACCGAGGCCTACGATGAACCCCCGGCCAGCGTGTGGTGGCTGCTGGCTGCCGAAGCCTTCAACGTGATCGCCTACGCGATTCAGGAAACGGAAAGCACCGACACCGACGTTCTGGCCGCCTACCTGCACGAAGAGTTCAAGGACTACCCCGGCCTCAGCGGCCCGATCATCGGCTTCGATGAGAAGGGCGACCGCCTGGGCACCATCCACGCGCTCTACCAGATCAGCGAAGAGGGCGTGATCACCTACTACCCCGAACAACCTCAGCCACAAGCCGAGGAGTAAGCAGTCTCGCCGTGACAGGCGTGAAGGGGGGCGGTGCCATGCCGCCCCCCACTGCCGTAACTCGCACTTACAGAGAGACGCGCGCTTATGGAAACTTTTTTGCAGCAACTCATTAACGGCCTGACCATTGGGGGCTTCTATGCGGTGGTTGCGCTGGGCTACACCATGGTCTACGGGGTGCTCAAGCTGATCAACTTCGCGCATGGCGACATGTTCATGTGGGGGACGCTGGCCGGGTGGGGGCTGCTGACGACCGTGCTGGCCGGCCTCACCGATATGGACCTGGTCGCCATCCTGGTCACCGCCGTGCTGGTGATGGCCTTCATCGGCATGATGGGCATGACCATCGAGCGGGTAGCCTACCGCCCGCTGCGCACCGCTGGCCGTCTGTCCCCGATCATCTCGGCGTTGGGTGCGGCCTTTGCCCTGGAATCGGTGGCGCGCAATGTCTCCCACGCGCGCTGGCGCACCTACCCGGAAGGGCTGCTCAAAGGACTCCCCACGCTTCGCCTGACCGATAAGGTGGCCGTCTCCGGCTTGCAGATTCTCATGCTCGTCGTCTGCGCCGCGATCATGATCGGGCTGTACCTGTTTGTGCAGCGCACGCGCGTCGGAACGGCCATGCGCGCCGTGTCGCTGGATCACAACGTCTCGCGTCTGATGGGCATCAACGTCAACCGCATCATCTCGATTGTGTTTTTCATCGGCCCGGCGCTGGGCGGGCTGGCGGGCTTGCTCATCGGCATCTACTACGGATCGTTCAACTTCACCCTGGGCTGGGTGTTCGGCCTCAAAGCCTTCATCGCCGCCATTCTGGGGGGCATCGGCAACATCCCCGGCGCAGTGTTGGGCGGGTTCATCCTGGGCATCAGCGAGACGATGGTCGTGGCCTACGGCCCGGACATCGGGCTGGCCAATGCGTCGGCCTGGAAAGATGCCATCGCCTACGTGCTGCTCATCGCCATCCTCATCGCACGTCCGACCGGCATCCTGGGCGAGACTGTCGCGGAAAAGGTGTAGCGAGATGAACCGAACACTGGCGCGCCTTGTCCGCCCCTGGATGTGGCAGCTTCTGCTTGTGCTGCTGGCCCTTGCGCTGCCGCTCATGCCGTTCATGGATCGCTCGCGCACGTCGCTGGCGGTGCTGGCCGGCATCTACGTCATGCTCGGCCTGAGCCTGAACCTGGTCGTCGGCTACGCGGGCCTGTTTCAACTGGGCCACGCGGCGTTCTTCGGGCTGGGCGCTTACACGGCGGCCATTCTGAGTATCGAGCGCAACATCACCATCCTGGCGACCATTCCCATTGCGGCGTTGGTGGCGGGCGGGGCGGCGATCCTGATCAGCAAGCCGATCCTCCACCTGCGCGGCGACTATCTGTGCATTGTCACCATCGCCTTCGGCGAAATCTTCCGCATTGGCGTGACCAACAACGCTTTTGGCATCACCGGCGGCGCAAACGGGCTGTTTGGGGCGGGTCGCCCCGAGCTGCCGCTCCCCTGGGTCGAGCCGGTGCCAGCCGTGACACTGGCGCTCGTCCTGGCCCTTCACATCTTCCTGACGCGCAGGAGCGGGTACCTCCTGCGCTGGGGCGGGGCCGCCGTGATCGCGGCAGGGTACTACCTGCCGCCGCTGATCCTGGATCACAAGCCGCTGTTCCTCGTCTCCATGGTGATGGCGGTGAGCGTCGTCATCCTGGGGTCTGTCCTGCGCGATCACAGGGTCAGCGCGCGCGGGCAGATGCTCGCGCTGGTGGCGGTCGTCCTCGTGTTCGGGCTGATCATGGCCGCCGGCTCCGATTCCCTGGTGACGGAGATCGAGGGCAATCTCGACAAGTATTTTCGGGTGGAGGACCCGGTCAAAGTTCTGGGTGCCGAGTTGACGCCGGTCGTCTTCAAGCGCGACGCGCGCCCCTACTATTACCTGGTGCTGGCCTTCATCCTGATCACCCTGGTCGGGATGCGCCGCTTGCAGAACTCGCGGCTGGGGCGCGCCTGGCTCTACTTGCGGGAGGATCAGGTCGCCGCCGAAGCGATGGGCATTGACACGACGCAGGTCAAGCTGGCCGCATTTGCCATCGGCTCGGCGGCGGCGGGCGTGGCCGGCGTGCTCTACGCCAGCCGTTTCACCGTCGTCGCGCCGGAGAGCTTCAACTTCTTGCAGTCGGTCATTATGTTCTGCATCGTGGTGCTGGGCGGCAGCGGGTCGATTCCGGGCATCCTGGTCGGCACGCTGGGCATGGTTGTGCTGCCCGAACTGCTGCGCGACGTGGGGCCGACCTTCCTGTATGAGGGCATCAACCCGGTGCTGATCCTGGCCGTGCTGTTGGGCGGGTACCTCTACAGCGCGCGGCACCGTCTGCGTGGGGCGGCGGTGGAAAGCGGCGCGGTCGCCGTCGCCTTCTTCGCCCCGCCGCTGCTGTTGGGCGAGCCGGCGCTGAGCGTGATCGGCATGTTCATGGTCCTGGCGGCGATCATCGCCATCCCGTTGGTGCGGCGGCGGTCGCACAACGCCCTGCCCTGGGTGGCCGGCGCGCTGGCGGTCTATGTGGTGGTCATGCTGCTGATCGGCAAGGGACTGGGGCCAGACGTGGAGCGCGAAATCTCCGCCTTTCGCATCATGGACTGGCGCGACGGCCTGATGGGTGTGGCCATGGTGGTGATGATGGTGCTGCGTCCGGCGGGCATCATCCCCGAACGGCGGCGCGGGATCGTCGTTTCGGCAGTGGCCGGGGCGAATACCTCGCAGCAGGCCACGTGAGGGACTGGCGATGAACCTGCTCGAAGTAAACTCTCTCAGCAAGAATTTCGGCGGCCTGCGCGCCATTGATTATCTGAGCTTCAGCCTGGCGTCCGGCGAGATTCTGAGCCTCATCGGCCCCAACGGGGCGGGCAAGACGACCGTCTTCAACGTGATCACGGGCATCTACCCGGCGACAGAAGGCACCGTCCTCTTCGACGGCCAGATGATCGTGGAGACACACGCCCGCCGGCGCGAGCGTTTCGCGCGCGCGTTCCTCACTGGCCTGGGAAACTGGATTCCCTGGCTGCCGCACAGGGCGCTGAGGTGGATGGGGATGACGCCCATCCTGCGCCCGCACGATGTCGTGGAGCGCGGCATTGCCCGCACCTTTCAGACGATCCGCCTTTTCCCCCGGCTGACCGTGCTGGAGAACGTCATGGCCGGGCTGCATCACCGGGGGCGGGCCGGGGCGGTCGGCGCGCTGCTCAAGCTGCCGTCCACGTTGCAGGAAGAGAAGTACATTGTGGAGCGGGCCATGCATCACCTGGCCTTCATCGGCCTGGCCGACCGGGCGGACGAACTGGCGCGCAACCTGGCCTACGGCGACCAGCGCCGCCTGGAAATTGCCCGCGCCCTGGCCACCGAGCCGAAGCTGCTGGTGTTGGACGAGCCAGCCGCCGGCCTGAACGAGGCCGAAGGGCTGGCCCTGATGGAGACCATTCACCAGATTCGCCAGAGCGGGATCACCATCCTGCTGATCGAGCACGATATGAAGGTCGTGATGAAAATCTCCGACCGCATCGTGGTGCTGGACGACGGGCGCAAGATCGCCGAAGGCGTGCCCGCCGACATCCAGCAGAACCCGGACGTGATCGCCGCCTACCTGGGCGAAGAACAAGACGAGGTGGTGTGATCGTGGCCCTGCTTGAGCTGCGCAACGTCAGTACTTACTACGGCAATATCCGCACCCTGAAGGATATTTCGCTGCAGGTTGAGGCCGGCCAGATCGTCACCTTGATCGGGGCGAACGGCGCGGGCAAGACCACTACCCTGCGCACCATCTCCGGCTTGCTGCGGCCCCGCAGCGGCGAGATCATCTTCGACGGGACGCCGATTCACCTGCTCCCGGCGCACCAGATCGTCTACCTGGGACTCACCCAGGCCCCAGAAGGACGGCAAGTCTTCCCGACGCTGACCGTGCAGGAAAACCTCAACATGGGGGCCTACTCGCTGGGCAATAATCGCGCGTCTATCGAGGCCAACCGTGCCCGCGTGTACGATCTGTTTCCGCGCCTGGCCGGGCGCAAGAACCAGTTGGGTGGCACCCTGTCCGGCGGCGAGCAGCAGATGCTCTCCATCGGGCGCGCGCTGATGGCCAGCCCCAAGCTGCTGATGCTCGACGAGCCGTCGCTGGGGCTGGCCCCGCTGCTGGTCAGGGCGATCTTCGAGACGATCCAGACGATCAACGAGCAGGGCGTGACTGTGCTACTGGTCGAGCAGAACGCGCGCGCCGCGCTGCGGCTGGCCGACTACGGCTACGTGCTGGAAACCGGTACCATCGCCCTCGAAGGCCCGGCGTCTGACTTGCTGCAATCGTCGCGCGTCCGGCAGGCGTACCTGGGCGAGAGGGTATGAGTGACCCGCCACTGGGTGTGGTACCTCGCCGCTATCACGGGGACGGGCCTGATGGCGACGCTGGGCGCGTTCGTCCGCCAGGTGTCTGCCGGCAACGAGCTAACCATCGCCCTGGGGCGCTTCAGCATCGGCTTTGTGTGTCTGGCGGCTCTGCGCGGGCTGCGGGGCCGTCCGGCGGATGAGCAACCGCTGCGCCTTACCTGGCCGCTGCTCGCCTCTGGCCTGGCGCTGGCGATCTTCGTGGTGTGCTACTTCCGGGCCGTCGTCAGCGGGACGCTGGCCAGCGCGGCCTTCCTGCTCTACCTGGGGCCGCTAATCGCCAGCACGCTTGCGGCGCTGTGGCTGGGGGAGGGGTTCAGCCGGACGAGCGGGCTGCTGCTCGGCTGCGCCCTGCTGGGGACGCTCTTCATCACCGAGTTCCGCCTGCCGACCGGAGCGGATGAGATCGAGGGGCTGGTCTTCGGCTTCCTCTCCGGGCTTTTCTACGGCCTGTTCCTGGTGCTGAACAACCAGAAGATGCAGGCCGGGGGATCGAGCCAGGCGCGCACGTCCGCCCAGTTCCTGGTCGCGTCGCTGGTGATGCTGCCGGTCGTCGCCGCCAGCGGCGTCAGCCTGGAGCCGTTAGACATCCCCTGGATCGTGGCGGTGGGCGTGCTGCACGGCTTCGTGGCGCTGACCCTGGTGATCGCGGCGCTCGGCCATCTGAAGACGGTCGAGTACGGCACCATCGCCTACGGGGAGCCGGTCGCCGCCGCCCTGATCGGCGTATTCGCCTACCACGAGAGCATCGCGCCGCTGCAGATCGCCGGCTGCCTGCTGGTGCTGGGGGCGGGCATCGCGCGCGTGCTCATCAGGGAAGATGCGGCGCGCTGACAAAGGGTGCTGCTCTGCTGCGCCCGGCGCGGGGGCGTATGCGGCACGCCCTGCGCCGGACACAGGCGCTCCAACGCCAGACTTCCGAAGTTTGCGCAAACTTCGGAAGTCTTTTTTGTGGGGCCGCCCTGCGGCCAGACGGGTTCAAATGGATTGTGCCATCAGGAGCATTGTAACTATCGGCGCGGCGGGCAGCAGTGCTACACTGAGAAGCGAACGTGCGAAGGCCAGGGCAGAGATGCAGAAGGAGGTGCCCCGACCGCGATCACCAGCACACCCTCTCAGGCGTTGGTGGGCCACCAGCGAGCAAGCTGGCAGGCGCGCCAGGGCTGCTGTCACACAAGAGAGCTTAGACATAAGGAGTTTTCGAGGATTCGCTTATGGCACCATCAGACGCCATCACCCACGATGTGATCGTCATCGGGGCGGGGCTGGCCGGCACCTGGGCGGCCATGTCCGCGATGGAAGCGGGCGTGCGCGATGTGGCCGTGCTGTCCAAGCTGCACCCGCTGCGCTCGCACAGCGGGGCGGCCCAGGGCGGCATCGCCGCCGCGCTGAACAACGTCCGCCCGGTCGCGGGCACTGGCCCGCGCGGCCCGCTGGAACAGATTCCCCCCGACGCCGAGCCGATTGATAGCTGGGAGCTGCACATGTTCGACACCATCAAGGGGTCGGACTGGCTGGGCGACCAGGACGCCATCGAGATCATGGTCAAAGAGGCCATTGACATCGTTTATGCCTACGAGCATATGGGCTGTGTCTTCAGCCGCACGCCCGACGGGCGCATCGCCCAGCGGCGCTTCGGCGGGCACAGCACGCCCCGCGCCAACTACGCCGCCGACTGGACGGGGCACGTCCTGCTGCACACCATTCACGAGCAGGCGCACAAGCACGGCGTCAAGTTCTACAGCGAGTGGTTCGCCCTCGACCTGATCGTGGAAGACCGCGTGTGCAAGGGCGTGGTCGCTATGAACATCCAGACGGGCGAGATCGTTACCCTGCGCGCCAAAGCAGTCATGTTCGGCACGGGCGGCTACGGGCGCGCTTGGAAGATCACCTCCAACGCCCTCGCCAACACGGGCGACGGCGTGGCCATCGCCTACAACGCCGGTATCTCGCTGATGGACATGGAGTTCGTGCAGTTCCACCCGACGGGGCTGTACCGGCATGGCATCCTGATGAGCGAAGCGTGCCGCGGCGAGGGCGGCTATCTGCTCAACAAACACGGCGAGCGTTTCATGGAGAAGTACGCGCCGGACAAGATGGAACTGGCCCCGCGCGACCTGGTGAGCCGCTCTGAGCAGCGCGAAATTGACGAGGGGCGCGGCGTCGAGGAGGACGGCCAGGGCATCTACCTGGACCTGCGTCACCTAGGCCGCGACAAGATCATGGAGCGGCTGCCCCAGGTGCGCGATATCGCCCTCAAGTTCGTCGGCGTGGACATCATAGACGGGCTGTGTCCCATCCAGCCGACCGCCCACTACAGTATGGGCGGCATCCCCGCCGACGCGAACGGCCAGGTGATCGCCGACGCCGAGGGAACGCCCATCACCGGCCTGTACGCCGCCGGGGAGTGCGCCTGCATCAGCGTGCACGGGGCCAACCGCCTGGGCACCAACAGCCTGCTCGATGCCTCCGTCTTCGGGCGGCGGGCGGGCTACGCCATCGCTGAGTTCATCAAGGGCGGCGCGGCGCTCCAACCGGTCGAGGGCGACCCGGCAGCGCCCGCCCGCCAGCGCATCGCCCGCCTGATGAGCGATCCGCCGGGCGGCAAGGGTGAGTCCTGGGGGGCGATTGCCCGCGCGCTCAAGGAGACGATGACCGCCAATGTCGGCATCTTCCGCGATGAAGCGCGGCTGAAGACTGCCCTGGCCGACATCCGCACCCTGCAAGAGCGCTTCGAGCGGGCGCGCGTCATGGATCGCAGCAAGCGCTTCAACACCGACGTGCTGGGAGCCATCGAGACGGAGAACCTGCTTATCTTCAGCGAGGTGATCGCCGTCAGCGCGCTGGCGCGCACCGAGAGCCGGGGCGCGCACGCCCGCACCGACTACCCCAGGCGCGACGACGAGAACTGGCTCAAGCATACCCTGGCCCACAAGACGCCCGACGGCCCCGCCCTGAGCTACAAGGGCGTGACCATTGACTGGGAGAAGTACCCGCCGCAAGAGCGGAAGTATTGAGGGAGTTGTCAGTCGTCAGTTGTCAGTGATCAGTTTTCGGTCGTCAGCCTGCGGCCAGCGGTCGGCGAGCATCCTTTGGCGGCGCGCAGAGGGCGCAGGCAGACCGGGAAAATACTGACAACTGATCACCGAATACTGAAGACTTTTGCCGGAGGCATTGTGTATGGCGACAAATGGCTCTGTCCCCACCGTAACCATTCGCATCCAGCGCTTCAACCCGGATGTGGATAAGAAACCGTATCTGCAAGAGTTCCAGGTCAAGGCCCCGCCGGGCAAGACCATCCTCGACGCCCTGCACGAGATCAAAGAGGAGCAGGATGGCAGCCTGACCTTCCGTCGCTCGTGCCGCCACGCCATCTGCGGAAGCTGCGCGATGAACGTCAACGGCAGGCACATGCTCGTCTGTGACGCGCCGCTGCGCGAGCACCTCGACCGCAAGGGCGTCCTCACCCTGCGCCCGCTGGCCTACCTGCCGATCATCAAAGACCTGGTGGTGGACCGCAGCAGCTTCTGGGAGCAGTACCTGCGCGTCAAGCCCTGGCTGATCCCGCCGGAGAACATCCCCGAAAAGGAATTCCGCATGAGTCCGGCGGAGGTCGCCGCGCTGCGCGACGCCGAGCACTGCATCATGTGCGGCGCGTGCTACTCGTCGTGCCAGATCATCGCCCTGACCAAGCAATACATCGGGCCGCACGCGCTGCTCAAAGCGTTCCTGCGCGTGCTCGACCCGCGCGACAGCGCGCCCGCCGAGCGCCTGGCCGACCTGGATCGCGGCGACGGGGTGTATCGCTGCCACACCATCTTCAACTGCATTGACGCCTGCCCCAAGAACCTGAACCCGACCGAGGCCATCGAGACGCTGCGCAAGCTGGTCATCAAGCGCCAGGCGTTTGAGGCTGCGCGCGCCGAGCGCCAGCGCCGACTCGATCAGCCCATCGAGATCGTGGGCGAGACCCCGGCGCTCTCAGGAGGTGAGTGAGCATGTATCGCAGCACCGGCTTCATTGCCTTTGTCCTGCGCCGCCTGACGGGGGTGGCCCTGGTGATCTACCTGCTGCTCCATATATGGGTCATTGGCGGCATCAACAGCGGCGCGGAGACGTTCAACGACCGCATGGAGTTCCTGGGCAAGCCCTTCTTCCGTCTGCTGGAGATCGGGTTGCTGGCGGCGGTAGTCTATCACGGCGTAGATGGCATCCGCCTGTTAATTGGCCACTACTTCCAGGTGACCGAGTACCGGCGCGGGCTGTTCTACGCGGTGATCGTCGTGTCGGGCATCCTCGTCATCGCTGGCGGGGTGCCGATCCTGCTGTTCGCGCTGGAAGGCTGAGAGGAGGCGGCCATGCGAATCTTCCTGATGCAGCGGTGGAGCGCGGTGGCGCTGCTCGTCTTCCTGACGCTCCACATGGTCGTGGTGCACTACCCGCCGGGCCACATTGACGTGGATCGCGTGCTGGAGCGGCTGGACGACCCGCTGTGGAAAGCGATAGACATCGCCTTCCTGGTCGCCGTGCTGACTCACTCGCTGAGCGGCGCGTACATGGTTATCACTGACGTGCAGCGTTTCTAAGTCT
>CAYNHD010000088.1:0-11651 GCA_964396775.1 uncultured Thermoflexus sp.
TCCTATACCGCTCACCTACGAGATTTCGTATGTCCTTAACTTTATCCACTCCCCATTTTTGCACGCCCCCCACAACCATGCTAGACTCGCGTCGAATTGTAGCTTCCCTCAGACTCACAGATGGCGATGCAGCCCGATGGCCGAAAAAATACTTGTTGTTGACGACGATATTGAGAGCCTCAAGCTCATCGGGTTGATGCTCCAGCGCCAGGGCTACGCGGTGGTCACTGCCAGCACCGGCCAGCAAGCGTTGGATCGCGCGCTGTCGGACCGGCCCGACCTGATCATCCTGGACATCATGATGTCAACGATGGATGGCTATGAGGTCTGCCGCCGGCTGCGCCACGATCCCCTCACCCAACGGATCCCGATCATCATGTTCACCGCCAAGACGCTGGTGGACGACAAAGTGGCCGGATTCGAGGCCGGCGCGGACGACTACCTGACCAAGCCCACGCATCCTGCCGAGTTGGTCTCGCGCGTCAAAGCCCTGCTCGCGCGCGCCGCCCAGCAGCGTGCTCCGGCGGATCGCGCGCTGGTGTGGGGCTTCCTGGGCGCTAAGGGCGGCGTCGGCACGACGACGCTCGCCACCAACGTCGCCGCCGTGCTGGCTAAGAACACGCCGACAGCCCTGGCCGATTTCCGCCTGGGCCAGGGGACGTTGGGGCTTTCACTGGGCTTCGCCCGCTCCACTGGGATGGCTAACCTGCTCGCCCGCCCCTCCAACGAAATCGCGGCGCAGGCCGTCGAGCGAGAGATGGTCACCCACGCCAGTGGACTGCGCCTTCTGCTCTCGTCGGGGCGACCCAAAGAGACGCTGCTCAACGTCTCACCCGAGACTCTGGCAGCGGTCGTGCGTCACCTGCGCGCGCTCCAGCGCGTAGTCGTGCTCGATCTCGGCGCGGGCCTCAACCGCCTCACCGCGCGCCTGCTGCCGGAGATGGATCAGCTTACGCTGGTGGTCGAGCCGAACCGGGTCGCCCTCACGCTGGCCCGCGACATGATCGGCGAGATGCAGCAGATCGGCCTGGCCCGCAACCGCATCAGCGTGGTCATGGTCAACCACACCCAGACCAGCGTTCAGGTGCCCTGGCAGGAAGCCGAGCAACTGCTGGGCAACGAGATGACGGCCATCATCTCACCCGCCCCTGAACTGGCTTTCCAGGCGGCAGAAGCGGGCCTGCCCATTGTGCTCTTCCAGCCCAACTCCATTATCGCCAGCCAGCTCAGCAAGCTGGCCGAGGAGGTTGCTGGTCGTCGCAGCGCATGACTACCGGACACGGCGCTTCGGCGGCACCGGGGCATGCCCGGTACTGCCGGCGGTGCGCAGCCTTTCACAGTCCTCTGCCCGTCAGCCAACCGTCAGTGTCCCGTTGCCGGAGCGACGCATGATCTCGCCTTCGCTTGAAGCCGCCCTGCGACTCCTGCGCCGTGCGCGCTATCTCGTCGCCCTGACCGGGGCGGGCATCAGCACACGCTCCGGCATCCCCGATTTCCGCAGCCCTCACTCTGGCCTGTGGCAGCAGGCGAACCCGGAAGAAGTCGCCAGCCTGCACGGGTTCCGCCGCCACCCGGAGCGATTCTACGCCTGGATTCAGCCACTGGCGCGCTCCATCCTGGACGCCGCTCCCAACTCGGCGCATCTGGCCCTGGCCCGCATGGAGCGAGCCGGGCGGCTCAAGAGCATTATTACCCAGAACATTGACATGCTGCACGAGCGCGCCGGCTCCAGAGCCGTCTACGAAGTTCACGGCCACCTGCGCGAGATGACGTGCATCCACTGCTTCGCCGTCTATCCGGCAGAGCCGTACATCCACGCCTTCATCGCCTCAGGGACGATTCCCCATTGCCCCCGCTGCGGTCATGTGCTCAAACCCAATGTCATCTTGCTGGGCGAGCAGCTTCCCGCCCGCACTCTGCGCGCTGCCCGTTGTGAAGTGCGGCGCTGCGACGTGTTGCTGGTGATCGGCTCCTCGCTGGAGATGTATCCCGCAGGGGAGTTGCCTGTGCTGGCCCACCGCGCGGGGGCGGCGCTGGTGTTCGTCAACCTGCGCGAGACGGCGCTCGACTCCCTGGCCACGAGCGTGATCCGCGCGGATGTCGTGGATGTGCTGCCCCAGCTTGCCGATGTCCTGGAAAGTGAGACGTAGCATGGAGCCAAGCACCACACCCGGCCCAGCGCCGGAGACTGTCAGCCGCGCCATGTACGAGCAGCTTCAGCGGCGCTACGAACGCCTGATGGAGATCAGCCGCCAGCTTAACTCGACGCTCGACCTGGGCGCGCTGCTGCGCCGCATCATTGACGCGGCGCGCGAGCTGACCGACACTGAAGAAGCGTCCATCCTGCTCATTGACCCGGCGACTGGCGAACTGCGCTTTGAGGCCGCCAGCAACCTGTCCCGCGCCGAGATGGAAGCGATCCCCGTGCCGATGCAGGGCAGCCTGGCCGGGTGGGTGGCCACGCACGGCGAGCCGGTGCTCGTGCGCGACGCCAAGAGCGATGCGCGCTGGTTCTCGCGCGTGGACCAGACCACACGGTTCAGCACGCGCAACCTGCTCGCCGTGCCCATGAACCTGCACAGCCGGCCCATCGGCGTGCTGGAGGCGATCAACAAGCGCGGCGACCAGCCCTGGTCGGGCGACGACCGCGACATCTTGGCTGCGCTGGCCGACCAGGCTGCCATCGCCGTCCAGAACGCGCGCCTGTTCCAGCAGAGCGACTTCATCGCCGAGATGGTGCACGAGCTACGCACGCCGCTTGCCGCGCTCCGCGCCAGCGCGTCGCTGCTGGCGCGCCCCGCCCTGCCGCCGGACGCCCTCCAGGAGATCGTCCGCACGCTGCAAGGGGAGACCGAGCGGCTGGCCGCCCTGACCACCGACTTCCTCGACCTGGCCCGCCTGGAATCCGGGCGCACGCGCCTGGAAATGGCTCGCTTCGACATGCGCACCCTGCTGGACGAGTGTGTGAGCCTCATCGCCCCCAGAGCGCGCGAGCGCCACATCGGTCTCACCGTCCGACCAGGCACGCAGCAGGCGCACGCCGACCGCGACCGCATCAAGCAGGTGCTGCTCAACCTGCTCACCAACGCGGTCAAGTACAACGTCGAAGGGGGATCGATCACGGTTGCGCTGGACGTGATGCCAGCCAACCGGACGGAGGCGCAGCAGCCGGAGAAACAGATCGTGATCAGCGTGACGGACACCGGCCCTGGCATCAGCGCCGAGGATCAGCCGCACATCTTCGAGAAATTCTACCGGGCTTCAGCGGTCGCCGGGCAGGAGACCGGCACCGGTCTCGGACTCTCTATCGCCCAACGCATCGTCGAGGCGCACGGCTGCGCCCTGTGGTTCGAGAGCACGCCCGGCGCGGGCACCACGTTCTACTTCACCCTGCCCCTGGCCGCTGCCGCACCCTGAAGCCAGCCCAGCGCACAGCCGAGAGCAACGGCTGGATGTCTTCCGGTAGGGGTGCTGCTCTGCTGCGCCCTGCGCCTGATACAGACTTCCACGCAACGCCCCTCCCCCTGGCCCCCTCCCCGGTCAAGCCAGGGAGGGGGAAAACATCCCCTCTGGTGGTCAAAGTCCCCCTCTCTAGCTCTGCTGGGGAGGGGGATTAGGGGGAAAGGCGCGTGCAGACCGGGCTAGAATTGCTGCGCCCGCTCCCTAAGGCGTCAGCAACACCTTGAGCGTGCCCGGTTGATCGGCGCGGGCGAACGCCTCCACCGCCTGCGCCAGCGGATAGCGCGCCTCGATCAGCGGCAGCACGTCCACCAACCGGCGCTCCAGTAAGCGCAATGCCGCGCCGAACGGCCCGCAACGGCTGCCCACCACCCTGATCTCCTGGACCACAAGGGGAGCCAGGTCAACCGTCGCCGGGCCAGCGTAGGTGCTCTTGAGCACGAGGGTGCCGCGCGCGCGTACCAGGCGCAGCGCGTCGCGCAGGCCCTCCTGCGTCCCCGTGCAGTCCACCACCACGTCCGCCTCTCCGTCGCGCAGATCGCCGCGCCGGACGGGTGGCAGCCCCCACCCGGCGAGCATCCTCGCCTGGCGTTCGTGGCGCACGACCACCGCCAGGTCACAGCCCACCAGCCCTAACACCTGGGCCGTGAGCAGCCCCAGCTTGCCCGCGCCCAGCAACACCACGCGCTCGCTGGGCCGGATGTGCGCGCAGTCCAGCACCTGGCACGCCGCCGCCAGCGGCTCGGTGAAGACCGCTTCCTCGTCGGCGATGTTCGGCGAGACCCGGTGCAAATTGGCGACGGGCAGCCGGAACAGGTCGGCGAACGCTCCGTCATAGTCCGCAATGCCCAGCACGCGCCGGTTCCGGCAGTGGTTGGGCACGCCGCATCTGCACCAGTCGCACGCGCCGCAGCCCACGTTGATCTCGCCCACGACACGCGCGCCCAGCCATTCCTGCGGCCCGGCGACCACCTCGCCCACGAACTCGTGCCCCAGTGTGCCGCGAAACTCCTGGTAGCCGCGCACAAGCTCCAGGTCTGTGTTGCAGATTCCGCCCAACCGCAGCCGAATCACGGCCTCGTCCGGCCCGGCGACGGGCGGCTGACGCTCAATCGCCAGGAGCCTGTCCTCATATACCACCGCTCTGATTGTCTCTGGCATCATCCTCTCCTCGCCGCGTGCCGCGCGTCGCCGGTCCGCCGCGCTACTCCCAACCCGTCCAGGTGAAGCGGCGTTCCGGCACCACAGCCCCCTGCGGGTAATACAGGCCATCCGCGCCCAGCCGTACCACCGCCACCTGCCAGACGAACACGTGCGACTGGCCATCGCGGGGCAGGTAGCCGGCGGGCACATCGAGCGACAACTGGCGCGTGGCACCGGCGAAGACCGCGCCCGTCGTCTCGTCGCGGACAGTCACCAGGTAGGTGTCCTCAGGTTGGAGCACGCCCACCGAGGCCCACATCAGCCGCACCGCGCCCGATACTGTCTCGTCGCTGGCGGGAGCAATGGGCAGCGGCGCGCGATAGGTGGGCGTGGGGGTAGGCGTCTCGCTGCCGGTGAAGGTCGGCGTTGCCGTCGGCGTGGGCGTCGGCGCGGGCACGTTGATCTGCTGGCCTGCGCTCAACACCACCGGGCGCGTGCAGCAGCAGTTCGGCGACTCCCAGGTGCACGCCCCGCAGTCAATGCCGTTGGGCAGCGGGTTTAGCTCGCAAATCTGGCGCAGCGAGCTATCGTGAAGGATAGCAATGCTGCTCAGCGTATCGCCCGCCTCGACCACATATGTTTTGATGGCAAAGCTCGGCGCAGCATCCAGCGTCACCCTGGGCGGGGCGCTGGTCGCCACCGCTGTCTGCGTCAGATCGGCCCCTATCTGGGTCGGCGTCGCTGTCGGGCGCGGGATCAGGATCGTACTGCCCGGCCCTGGCAGGATCGAGCAGTCCGCCATGCCGTTGAGCCGCTCGATGGCCGTCTTCACGTCGGGGTGCAGGTGCCCGTACTGGTAGGCGATGCCCAGGCAGGTGTCTCCGCTGCGGATCACGTGCTCATAGGGGCCGGGCGTCGCCGTCGGCGAAGGCGTCTCGGAGGGTGGCGGAGGCGGCGGGCTGTTCGTCGGGGTGATCGTCGGCGGCACCGTCCGCGAGGGCGTGATCGTCGGGCCGCCGGGGGTTTGCGTGGGCGCTGCCTGCGCAACCTCCACGCTGGACGGCAAAGACTCAGTAGGGGTGAGGCTGGGCGGCGTGCTCTCGTCCTGCCCGCCGCAGGCCGTCAATGCCAGGGCGACAATCCCGCTCAGGGCCATGATAAGCCAGACACGATGCGTCATGAATGCCATCCTTCCACAGTTGGCTCATCCCCCCTCCGTCGAAGTCCTGTCACCGGCTCTCCCACGTGAAGCGGCGCGGCTCGGTGGCGTACCGCGCAGAGATAACCATCCCCCGCTCGTCAATCTCGCCCACGGCAATGCTCCATTCGAACGTGTGACGGTTGCGGTCGCGGGGCTGCCAGCCTCCCGGCAGGATGTAGCTCGTCTCGGCTATCGCCGCCGTGTACTCCTGGCCGGTGTCCAGATCGCGCACGCGCACGATATACCGCTCCTGCGCGCCCAGAGTTCCCGTGCTGCCCCAGCGCAGCGTCACCAGCTGGTCAGCGGCGAACCGCGCGCCGTCTTCCGGCCCCAGGGCATAAGGCGCGTTGAAAGTCGGCGTCGGGGAAGGCGTGGGCGTCAGCGTGCCGCTGGGAGTCGGGCTAAGCGTTGGTGTGGGCAGCGGCACCGGCACGCGCACGCGCTGCCCTTCATAGAGCATCACCACGCAGTTCGGCCCGCCCGTCGGGTCGCCGTAGTCGCACTGGAGAAACGGAATCTCCGGGTTGATCTGCGAGAGCGTCTCGATGGTCGTGTCGTAAATGTAGGCTATGCCCAGGATCGTCTGGCCGGGTTCGACGACGTGCCAGGCCTGGCCGGGGCGCAGCGTCGGCTCGATGTTCTCGTACTTGGCCAGCGCATCGGGCGTGCCAAAGACGTTGACGCGCAGCGTCGGCGACGCCTCCTGGCCCTGGGTCTCTGGCTCACCCTCCTGTGCCGTCGCCGTCAATTCCTGCCCCGGCCCTGGCGTCGGCGTTGGCCAGGGAATCTCCAGCGTTTGCCCAAGCTGAAGCTCCTCGGGATTCTTCATGCCGTTGATCTCAAGAATCACGTCCACAATGGCCAGCTCGCGATGCCCGCAGCGGTAGGCCATGCCAAGCACAGTATCGCCCTGCCCCGCCGTCTGGTAGCACGGCGTAACCGTCGGCGTGGGGGTGGCGGTGGGCGGCATGGGCGTCACAGTGGGCAGCGACATCATCGCATCGCGCGTAGGCGTCAGCGTGTGGGCGGGTGTCGCGACGCGCGGTGTGGAGGTCGGCGGCGCTGTTGGCCCGGCAATGCCCTCGGTGCGCGGCCCTGCACCGTCCCCTCCCCCAGCGACCCAGCGCGCTACGGCCAGGCCGAGCACCACGCCCAGCAGCAAGACCGCGACGATCCCCACCACAAGCAGCAAACGCCCCACGCGCCCGCTCAAATCCCCGGCGTACAGGTCGTCGTCTCCCGCGCCCGGATCGTAGCGCGAGGCCGCCTCTCGCTGGCGGGGAGCCTTCGCTTCCGGCACAGGCACCGCCAGAGGCTCGCCTGTCAGTGCCGCGCCGCAGATGGCGCAGGTGCGTGCCGAGACAGGCTGAATCGCCCCACAAAGGGGGCACTTCTGCGAAGGCGCTGCTACGGGCATGGGCCAGCCGGGTGCGCTACTACCATCGCCGCTCTACTCGCCAGGTGTCAGGCGCGGGCACGGCGTCGCCGCCATGCCCGGCGAGCGCGATTATACCAGGCACAGGGCGCTTAGCCAGCCCGCCCAAGACGCCGGTGCCTGCAAAGGTTGAAAGCCACTCGCTGGACACGAGGTATTGACCTCACCCCCGGCCTCGCTGCGTTCGTCTGCCCCCTCTCCATTCGAATGAAGAGGGGGCGGCGAGGCGCGCCAGCGCCGAACGGGGGTGAGGTTCGTAGGGGCGTATCGCAATACGCCCCTACGAACGGAGCAGAGCAGTGCCCCTACGCTGTACAGATTTTGCACACGCGCTCCTGAGCGGATTTTCACGCTTTGGACGTTTTTTGTGTTACCATTCACCGTTGCAAACACACCAACCCGCACACAGAAAGGTCCCCAGACGATGCGCGTGGTCATCAACGAAGCGCGGATCAACCGCAACCGCAAAATCTCCCATGTCCTGTTCTTCATCAGCCTGGGTGGCATGGTTTTCGGCTTCTTCTTCACCTGGACAGCCGATCCGTCGTCGGGGGCGAGCCAGCTAAGCTGCTTCATCCTGCCCATTTTGCTCCTGCTCACCCTGACCTCGGTGCGCATGGCCAACGTCTGGATTCGCGAGCCGCGCCCGGTGGATGTCCTCAACAACGGTCTGAAGGGCCTGGGGCCGAAGTACACTATCTTTCACCACTTGCTCCCTGCCCCGCACGTCCTGATCGGCCCGGAAGGGGTCTTTACCCTCACCATTGTCTGGCAGGACAAGGCATACCGCGTCAAGGGTAAGAAGTGGTACGGTGACGAAGGATTTCTGCGCAAACTGAACGGCTACCTGCGCCAGGATTTGATTGGCAATCCGTTCAACGATGCCACGCTGCACGCCCAACAAGTGCAGCGCCTCGTCAACAAAATCGCGCCCGACGCCGAGATCACTGTGCAGCCGCTGGTCGTGCTCACTCACCCCAATGCCAGCTTCGAGCAGGAAGACCCGCTCTACCCCGTCCTCTACGCCGACCCGAAAAAGAAGCCGTCGCTGCGCCAGTACCTGCGCGAGCAGCAGGCAACCCCGGCGAACACACTGCGGCCCGAACACCTCGACGCGATTGACCGCATGTACGGCTTGATGACCCGCCAGGAGATCGCCGAACTCACCGGCGAATCGCTCGATCTGGCCGGCGACGACTTCGCCCTCGATCAAGACGCTGAGGAGGTCGAGGCCGAGGGCGCACCGGCAGCCCAGGGTGCGCGCGGCACCGTGTTCCTGGCCCAGATGGGGCAGTTGTACTACTTCGGCGCGACAACCGGCTCCGTTGAGGACTCCCTCAGCGCGCTGGAGGCCGACGGGAAGGGGCCGGTCGAGCTGGTGCACGCCTTTGAGACAGCCGATGCTGTCGCTGTGCGCGATGCGCTCCAGCGCAAATACGACCGCAAGCGCCAGAAGGAGAACTGGTTCGGGCTGAGCAAGAAAGACGTGACCTGGATCAAAGCGCGGGGCGGCAGCTAAGGACGGCTGAGACTCCGCTGAGACAACACCCGTGAAGCGCCCGCGCACCCACTCCCTCGCTCTGCTGACGGCGCTGCTGGCTGCTGCCTTCGTGTTGCGCATCGTGCAGCTTGGCGACGTGCCCCTGCGCGGCGACGAAGCCTTCGCCGTGCGCTACTGGGCGGACGACCCGGCCACCGTCGTGCGCGATCTCGCCCAGTGGGAACCGCACCCGTTGGGGACGTTTCTCAGCTTTTGGGCGTGGAAGTCCGTCGCGGGCAGCAGCGAGTTCGCCATGCGCACGCTGTCCCTGCTGGGCGGTTGGCTGGGCGTGGCCGCAACGGGGGCATTGGCCCGCACCCTGCTGCGCAACCATCGCGCAGCGCCGGTTGCGCTGGTCCTGGCCGCCGTGCACCCCTTCCTGATCTGGCACGCCCAGGACGCGCGCAACTACGCGCTGTGGTTCGGCGCGAGCAGCCTGGCGATGTGGCTGTTCCTGCGCGCGACGACCCGCAACCGGCAGCGCGACTGGGCGCTCTACCTGATCGCCGAGACCGCCGCGCTGTACTTTTTCTTCCTGGAAGCGTTCCTGCTCGTGGTGCAGGCAGCCTACCTGGTCGCAGCGCGGCGACCGCGCCGCGTCGTGACGGCGGCGCTGAGGACGTGGCTCGTCCTGGGCCTTCTGCTGCTCCCCTGGCTCGCCCAGGGCTGGTATCTGGCCCACAGCGGGTACGAGGGCGCTACGTCCGATGCTGACCTTACCCGTCTGCTGACCTGGTTCCTGCCCGTGTTGCTCAGCGGACGCGAGTACCCGTCCCCCTGGGAGGTTCTTCTGCCGCTGGCCTGGATCGCTGCGCTCGCACTGCTCTGGATGGACCGGCCCCAGCGCCGCCAGGGTATCTGGTTGGCCGCCTGGATCGCTCTCCCGGCGCTGCTGCTGCTGGTCGCCGCGACGCGCATGAGTGTCTTCGACCCCCGCTACCTGATCGCCACAGTCCCGGCCTTCATCATCCTGACGGCGGGGGCGCTGACCGCGCCCCAGGCGCGCCGTGCGGCGCTGCCCCGGCTAGCCGCGCGCGCGGCGCTGGCCCTGCTCCTGGCCGTTCCCGTGCTGAGCGCGACCGAGTTGGTGCCGTACTATCGCGGCGACTCCCCTAAAGCACCCGATTGGCCGGGGCTGGCCGCCTACCTGCAGCAGCGCGCCGCGCCCGGCGACCTGGTTCTGCAGGTCGTTCCCGACCCCGCCTTCGGGTACTACTACCCCGGCCCCGCAGACGAGACCAGCCTGGTTCCCGACGCGCCGGTCCGCGCGCAGCTTCAGCCGCAGGTCAACTTCTACCGGGGCATCTGGCTCGTGGGGCGCTCGCCGGAGGCGGAGAGCTTCCTGGCCGATGCCATGCAGCAGATCAGCTACGACGCGCCCGCCGGCTTTGACGTGATGCAATTCCGGCACTGGACGCCGCGCGAGGCCGAGATCGCCGTCCGCCAGGACGTGCGCTTTGGCGAGATCGCGCGGCTGGCCGGGCACACCCTGCAAGGCCCCGACGCGACCGCCCCGGCTCTCACCGTCCTGCTCTACTGGGAGCCGCTGGCCCGGTCTGCGGTGGATTACACGGTGTTCGTCCACCTGACCGGCGCGCCAAACCCGGCGACGGGCAGCCCACTGTGGGATCAGGACGATCACCGCCCGCTGGACGGCTTCGCCAGCACGCTGACCTGGGAACCAGGGACGCTCTACCGCGACCCGTACCACCTGCTCGGCTCGCCGGAAGTGCGCCTAGCCCCAGGGACGTACACTCTCGAAGTGGGGCTGTACGACCCGCAATCAGGCGAGCGGCTGCCCGTTTACGACGCGGCGGGCAACCTGCTCGGCGACTCCTTCACCCTGGCGTCCATACGCTGGCCGCCGCCCCAATAAAACAGGGGTGCGCACGCGGCACACCCCTGCCCTGATCATGCTCTGGTCCGGTGACCCGGCTCAGCCGCCAAGCTCCTTCAGGCGCGCTTCCCACTTGGCGTACAGCTTGTTGTAAAGCTCCTCAGAGACCTCGCCAGCCATCAGCTTGGCGTCAAGCTGGTCGAGGTAGGCGCGCACCTCAGCCGCCGTCTGCGGCACGGCGGGCGTCGCCTGGGCGGGAGCCTGCTGCCCCTGGCCCTGCTGTTGCTGCATCATCTGCTGCATCATCTGCATCATCATCATCTGCTGCTGCTGTTGCAGTGCTGCCGCCTCAGGGTTCAGCGCCGCGCCGATCTGCTGACCAACGCCCAACCCCACGCCGGCGCCAGCCAGCCCGCCGCCCATGCCGGTGTTGCTGGCTGCGGCGTCGGCCACTTCCAGGCGGCGAATGCGCTCCCACGTCTCGAAGTCCACGTAGTTGCGCAGTTCCTCGGTGCTGACCTCTTTGGCGGTGAACGGCTTGGCCTCGAACGCCTTGATGCGCATCCCGATGGCCGCGAATTGCTCGTTCAGCCGGGCCAGCGCCGCGCCTTCCAGGTCCGACAGCAGGCGGTTGGCGTCCATGACGCTGGCCGCGCCGGACGACGACAGCAGCGAAGCGACTTCGCCCAGCAGCATGGACTGGATGCGCTCGCGGATGTCGCCCAGCCGGACGATGGGCTTGCCGACGCCATACTGCTTCATGAAGCGCAGCGGATCGTCAATGCCGATGTCAATCACGCCGTGCGTGATCAGCAGCACGACGCCCACGCCCTTGCCCGGCGTTTCCAGCACAATCGGCGGGTTGGTTCCCCAGGGCACCTGCGGCAGGTCTTTGAGGTTGACGAAGTACAATTCTGCCGTGAAGGGGTTGCGCCCGCCCGTCACCAGCCCGATCAGACTTGACAGGATGGGCAGGTTGGACGTGCTCAGCGTGTGCGACCCCGGCCCCAGCGCATCGAGCACCTGGCCCTGGCGC
>CAYNHD010000089.1:0-11553 GCA_964396775.1 uncultured Thermoflexus sp.
CTACTCGCCGAAATACTTGCCGACAAGGGGCCGCAGCCGCGCCAGAGTCTCCGGCGGGACGGCCTCGCGCGCCGTGATCAGGGCGTTCGCCAGAGCGTGCTCGCATTCGCAGGTGCGCGCGGCCCCCGCCAGCCGCTCGACCGCGGCCAGCAGCGCCCGTTGCGCCAGGCGCAGGTTGGCGCTCAGCGTTTGCAGCACCAGCTCAACCGACACATCCTCCTCCGACTCGTGCCACACGTCATAGTCGGTAACATGGGCCATCACCGCGTAGCACATCTCCGCTTCGCGGGCCAGGAACGCCTCTGGCGAGGTGGTCATGCCGATCAGGTCGTACCCCCAGGAGCGGTAGAGCGCGCTCTCGGCGCGGGTGGCGAAGCGCGGCCCCTCGCTGGTGATGTACGTCCCGCCCCGGTGCACGGTGCCCCCGCACGTCTGCACTGCGTCGGCCAGCACTGCGCTCAGGTGCGGGCAGAACGGGTCCGCCGCCGAAATATGGGCCACCAGCCCGTCGCCGAAGAACGTCCGTCCCCGGTTATCGCGCGTCCAATCCACCAGTTGGTCGGGAATGGCAATGTGGCCGGGAGCGATAGCTTCGCGCAGCGACCCGCACGCGCTGACGCTGATCACCCGCTCCACGCCGAGCGCCTTGAGGGCGTAGATGTTGGCGCGGTAGGGCACTTCGCTGGGCATGTACACGTGCCCGCGCCCGTGCCGCGCGATGAAGGCCACGCGCTGCCCGGCCAGCGTGCCGATGCGCACCGCATCGCTGGGCGGCCCAAACGGGGTCTCGATGTGCTGCTCGACCACACCGGTCAGTTCCGGCATATCGTACAGGCCGGAGCCGCCGATCACGCCAATTCGCACCGCTTCCATCCCCATCACTCCTCTCTGTGCAGAAGATCGCTCATCCGCCCGAACCCTCACCGGCCAGCGGCACGCGGGCGAAGCCGTCCGGCAGCGGCGTCGGCGCGGGTGTGGGAGATGGCGTGGGCGTCTCCGTCGCGCTGACGGCGGTGGGCCACTGCCAGGTTGCGCCCCGGAAAGCCGTCACCGCCGACGAGATGGACAGCCCATACGTGGCGATGCAGGCCGCGATGATCACCACCCACACGCCAGAGACCAGCAGGCCCAGCGCGCCCATACGCCGCGTCCGCCGAGGGTCGAGCGAGTGGCGGGCGTTGATCAGCGCGACCAGCGACAGGACAAAGCCTACCACAGGTAAACAGTAACCCGCGCCGCAGCACGTCACCAGCGACACGCCGCCAACCAGCAGGCCGATGAAGCCGAGCAGGTCGGTCGAGTTGCCCGTATAGACGCCGGCGGCCACCGCGTCACGCTCGCGCTTGGTCTTGCGATCGGCGCCCACCTGCGCGCCGAGCAATTGGTCGGCGTAAGCGCCCGGCTCCTCGACGCGCAGGCCCAGCTTACGCGCTTCCTCGGCGTGCTCGGCGCACAGGCGTTGGCCGTCTTCTGTATAGTACAGGCAGTAGGCGCACAGGGGTTTCTGGCAGACTTCGCACCGTTCCAGCGCAATGCGATCGGGGTGGTTGGCGCAGGTCAGCGTCTCCCACTGGCTCATCGTCCAGGCTCCTGACGCCGCGCGGCCCGTATGTGCCGCACCATGCAGCGAGTGTAACGCGCCGGCCCCTCCCATACAACGGGCGGATCGCCGGCGAATTCCCTTCGGATTGTGAATTGCAAGATCAGGATTCGAGTGGTCTCCTTATTGAGTCCCGGCCATCAGATGACAGCAATTCTAATCTGGCAAACTGCCAAAGATCGCACTCCTGATCAGATGAAAGCGCTAAGATATTCGCTGCGTATACTTGGCTGATTCGCCTAATTATATCCATTAGGGAAACCACCGGTCATCTACACAGCATCTATCATCTCTCCTTGCCAGTTGTTCCTTCACCCTTATAGTGTTTTACCCTGATACTTCAAGAGTTGATCCGCCTTGAAGGATATCCAGAACTTTTCTGACAACTTTCAAGGTACCAGACTTTGATTCGCCGTCTGTAGCATAGAGGGTCAGCATCTCGATAGCCTCGTCTATTTGTAAATGAGTGAGCCGCCCGGTCAAATAACACCCTTCAATATATTCACTGACCTCCCGGCGAATTTTCCAATACGTTGAGCCTTTGGCAAACTCAAAGACAGTGCCAATCGCATCACTATCGTCAATTTCGCGAATAATCTTTAATGCCGCATAGCGCTGCTGGAAGTGCTTTACATTCTTCAGGCAGCGATAAATCGATGTGGTGAAAGTGCCTGCTTCAATGAGTCCTCTAGCCGCTTCAACCGCTCTTCTTGAAACTCCAAGATCGCTATCCTCCATTAAGCTTGTTATCTGCTCCTCCGCTATTGCTATACCATGATCACGAACATATTCAACAAACTTCTCTCGAATCTGAGTGTAAGGATCATCAACAATTCGAGCAATCGTGTTTGAATCCAAGAAACTGCGCTTGACCGCGATATCAAGGGCACGTCTCCTTAGTTCAACTGGCTTAACTTGGTCTCTGATAAAGGCTAGAATTGCTTCGGGAGTATAGCCACGCTCTTCAACTCGGCGTTCGAAATCATCATGATCTAAATCGGCCTCTAGAATAGGCTGTTCAATCAGATTAGAAATCGTCTTTTCTAAGTGTGTGCGCATCAAACCCTCAAATTGTTCAAGGGTATCATATTTGTAGAAACTACCAGACCACGAGTCATCAAGCGCCCGAAACGAGTCGAAGAAACTTTCTACTCGTTGGAACTGGACACGCTCATCGTCAGTATCCAGTTGTAGTGACCTCATACATCGGTAGAGGTAAATCTTCGGTAGCCCGGTCTTGTTCTCCCTTGCCTCCCTCACTGCATCATAGTATTCCCACTCAGTCCCTGAGAGGAATTGTGTACCATCCGGCTTCTGATACTTGTCTAGCGGGAGCGGTGTCCCCATGCGTCCCCAGAAAATGACAATGACGATATCGCATTCGGCTGGTGTGGGAAGCTCTAATTCAATTGCACGCTGGGGTTGAATCCACGCCCCAAGGACCAGATTCTCCCATAGAATCGGTTCGATAATTACTTTGCCATAAAAGTTATTGTTACTTCGGAGTTCATGAATTACTGCACTCATGATCTGTCGTTCCTTATATACATCACCGGGAGAAGAGATGAATACTCTTATATAGGGAATTCTTATGAGTTCCATTTGCGAGTCTCTCCTCTAGTTCCTTGTTCTCTTCTACGCTTATGGTCTCTCTGTTAAATATTGGCGATCGAATAGCAGAAGTTCCGACGTGGCAAACCGTCAAAGATCACGCTCCCATTTGGGCGAAAGCACCACGAGTCCGCTGTCATGCCAAGCTTATTCGCCTAACAACACCGGTCAGAGAGCACACCAAGATTCGAACTGCAGATTGCAGAATCGCAATTACAAAGCGGCCAGCCCCTGCACGATGCGCTCCAGGACAGCAGCATGGTCGCTCAGGTTCAACTCGATCAGGCGCTGGCGCGAGCTTGCGGCCTGGGCAGCCGTATCCTGGCAGAACGTGCGGTCGCCCTGCAGGGCGTGACGGGCGCGAATCTGGTGGACGCGGACGAGAATATCCGCCGCGCACCGCAGCGCGTCCGGCAGATTCAGCGCTCCGGCCAGGTCGAGCGCCTCGTGCAGCGCCGCCTGCGCGCTCACCGCGTCGCCCTGCGCCATGCGCAATTGTCCCAGCGTGATCGCTGCCTCGGCCAGATCGGGCAGGCTCTCCACCTCGGTCAGCAAAGCATGGGCACGTGCAGCATTGGCCGCGCCATCGTCCAGAATGCCCGCCTGCGCCTGAGCGTGGGCCAGATCGTGCAGCGCGCGGGCCAGCCGCAGGCGATCAGGCAGCGCCAGCGTGTCGGCGACCGCCGCGCTCAGGTGCCGCACCGCCTCGCCCAGTTCGGCGGCGGCCTCGCCCACGCGCTCCTCCCGCGCAAGTTGATCGGCGCGGCTCCGGTGCAGCCCGGCCAACTGCTGGCGTAGCTCGGCGGCCAGGTCGCGCCGCCCGACGGCATCTGCCGTCGCCAGCGCCCGGCGCAGCACGTCTTCGGCCCGCGCCGTCTCGCCGAGCGCGATCAGCGACGCGCACAGGTCACGCTGCACCTCTGCCGATAGCTCGGCCTGCTTGGTGCGCGCGTACCCGGCGATGGCTCCCTCAAAGCGTTTGATCGCGTCGGCGTGCTGGCCGCGTGCGGCGAGCGCCCGCCCCCATTCGCAGGCGAGCATCGCCGCCACGCGCACGTCCGTGCCGTCCGGCTGGACCATCACCGCCCGGAAGGAGCGCGCCAGCAAGTCCACCGCCGCCCCCGTCTGCCCGACGGCGACGAGGTGCCGGCCGTAGGCGAGACTCGCTTCGGCCAGCACAGGGCGGCTCAGCCCTTCAATGGCCAGCGTCACCTGGAAGAGCCAGCCGGCCTCGTCCTGCTTGCCAGGCAGCGCGCTGATCATGCTGCCCAGCGCCACCTGTAGCCGGGCCAGATCGTTGCCCTCAGGCAACTGGTTGCGCACGCCTTCGGCGTAGCGCGCGAAATCGCTGGCCAGCCCCGCCGCCGCGAAAGCCGGAGCCGCCGCCACGAGCAGACGCGCCAGTTCCACCGGCGCAGCGACCATGCCGGCGCCGATCTCTCGCTCGACCAGCGCGCGGACGTTGTTCAGCCGGGCGCGGCTGACCGCATCCAGCGGGCCGGGCGAGCCTTCCGGCCACGTCTGCGCGAAGTACTGCGCGATCACGCGGTCAAGATGCGCCTGCTTGGGTGCATCCAGGGGGAAGCGCTCGCGGATGAAGGCGCGCACTTCGTCCGGGATGACGAACAGCGCCCCGTCGCGGCGCAGCACGTCCCGCGCCAGCAGCGTCTCAAGCTGTTCGGCGGCATCGCCACCGGCCAGCCCCAGTGCCAGCCGCTCGTCGAAGCCGTCCGGGATGCCCTGCGCGCGAATCAGCAGCTTGAGCGCGTCGCGGCGGTCGGCCATCAGCCATTCAAGCTGGTGGCGCAGGTACGCAGCGGGCAGCGCGGCGTCGTCCTGGTCGAACGCGCTCAGGTACTGGAGCGTCGCCTCCACGCCATCACTCCGCACCATCTCCACACCACGCACGATCAGCCAGGGCAGTTGGCGCGTCCGGTCGAGGAAGTCGTCAATGGTGTCCACGTCCAGCGCCTCGACCCCGCGCACGACCGCGCGGCGCATGGCCAGGGTGCGCGCGTCTTTGGCGGGCAGCCGCTCCACCGCGCGCATCTTCGCCGTGAAAGTCGGGCCGGCGGGCAGCAGCGCCTCGTCGGGTTGGGCGACGGTCAGGATGACGCCGTGACGCGCTGGAGCCAGCAAATCAGCCAGGAAGTCGGCCAGCGCGTGGCGTTCCTCCCCAGAGCCAAGCGCGTCCGCGCGCTCCAGCACCAGCAGCAGGCTCCGCCCGGCCAGCGCCGCCAGCACGTCGTCGCGCGGCGTGAGTGGCAGCAGCCCGGCGACCTCGGCCAGCAGCGCCTGGACTTCGCGGGCGGTTGTCGCCGCGCCGCAGCGCAGCCAGACCACGCCATCGCGGAAGCGCCAGCCAAAGCGATTGGCGAACTCCGCCGCCAGCCAACGCTTGCCCACGCCGTCCGGCCCGGTCAGCAGCACCAGGCGGCGGTCGAAGCGAAACATGTCTTCGGCCAGCTTGCGCAGCAGTTCGCGTCGCCCGACGAATCCGAGCGGCACCGGCAGGTCGTAGGTGCGCGGCATCCCGTCGGCGATCAGCGGGCGAGGAGCGCGTTGGGCCGGCTCTGGCAGGGCCAGCCACACCTCGTGACGGGTGTCGTCAACGACCAACTCGTAGCGGTCCGCCTGCCCGTCCAGGCGGTCGCGCAGATCAGCGACTGCCGCGCGGAAGGCCTCGCGCACGCCCGCGCCGCTGGCCATCTCCGCGTAGAGGCGCGCGTTGAAGGCGACCGCCTGCTCTTCCGACGCCCGGCGGCGCGTGCCCACCACCGCCTCGACCGGCGTCTCGTCGAGCAGCATTTGCGCCAGCCGCCGGCTGAAGCACCCGTCCAGGATCACCACGCGCGCCCCGCTGCTCGCAAACAGCTTCACGGCGTGCTCGGCCACCACGTAGGCTTCGCTGCCGTCGTCGTCCTCCAGGTAGAGCATGTCGCGCTCACCGTGCGCGATGAAATGGACAATGCGAAAAGCGTCCGCGCCGTGACCGGCCAGGGCCGCCGCCAGCCGCTCGGCGGTCGGCGGCAGCAAGCGCACCAGCGCCAGCGGCGCGCTCGTCGCCTTCTGCTTCGGCCCGGCCTCCTTGAGCGCGCGCAGCAGCGCGTGCCATTCCTGGACGGGGTCCGTTGGGCTGAGCGGGTCTTCGTTGCCGCTCATGGACGCGAACGGCGCAGCGATCACCGCCAGCACCAGCAGGTAGCAGCGCAGTTGGGCCAGGCCAGGGTCGCCAGCCACATCATGACCGCTGATCACGGTGTATTCCGTCGCAGACAACAAGGAAAGCTCCGGGATGAGAGGCATGTTCTCGCTCATAGCCCCGCAGTATAGTCCAAACGGGACAAAAACAAAAAGCGAGCTTTCGCTCGCCTGGCAGAAGCGTGCACACCAGGTCAGGGCTTCCGATAGTGCGCTGCGAACAGAACGCCCCTCCCCCTGACCCCTCCCCGGCCAAGCCAGGGAGGGGGAAAGCGCCGCGCCCGCACTACAAAGTCCCCCTCTCTAGCTCGGCTGGAGAGGGGGATTTAGGGGAGAGGCGTATGCAAACCGGCACGACTTGCTGCACCCGGCAATCCGCTATCAGGCTGTTACAGCGACGTGGCGATGGAGCCGCCGTCCACCGGGATCATCGCCCCGTGCACGTAGCCCGCCGCCGGAGAGCACAGGAACACAGCGACGTTGGCGAACTCCTCCGGCTCGCCGATGCGACGCAGCGGGTTGCTGGCCGACTGGCGCGCATAGGCCTCGTCCAGGGAGATGCCTTCCTCGCGCGCGCGGGTCTCCAGAAGCTGCGCCACGCGCTCGGTGCGCGTGTAGCCGGGCAGGATGCTGTTGACGCGAATGCCCTGCGGCCCCAGTTCATTGGCCAGCGACTTGGTTAGCCCGATGACGCCCATGCGCAGTGTGTTGGAGAGGATCAGGTTGGGGATCGGCTGCTTGACCGACACCGAGGTAATGGTCAGGATGGCCGCCCGGTTGCTCTTGCGCAGATGCGGCAGCGCCGCCCGGATGAGGTTCACTGCGCTCATGAAGTTGAGCCGGAAGGCCAGCTCGTAATCCTCCGGCTGGGCGGTGGCGAACGTCCCCGGCGGAGGCCCACCCGCGTTGGTCACCAGGATGTCCAGCCCTCCCAGTCGCTCGGCGGCCTGGGCGACGAGGCCGTAGATGGCTTCCGGGTCGGACACATCGCCAGGCATCCCCACCACACGCCGACCCGTTTCCACGAACAGCCGCTCGGCGACCGCTGCCAGCCGGTCGGGGTCGCGCCCGTTGATGGCAACATCCGCCCCTTCCAGGCAGAAGCGCCGCGCCACTGCCGCCCCCAGCCCGGCGCTGCTCGCCGCCACAAAGACACGTGCATCCTCCAGTCCCAGGTTCATGCGTCTATTCCCCTCCTACCACACACTCCAGGATCAGCCGGTCGCACCCGTCGCCGTAGTAATCGGCTTCGGTGCGCACGGCGCGAAAGCCCAGTCTCTCGTAAAGGCGGATGGCCGCGACGTTCTCCGGCTCCGAGGTGACCAGCATCCGGCGCACTTTCGCCGCGCATAGCTCGGCGACTCCGCGCTCCATCAGCAGCCGCCCGATGCCCTGCCGCCGGTAATGCGCCAGCACCGCCGTATTCAGAATCCAGCCGACCTGGCCGCCCTGGCCGATGGCCGCGCACAGGTGCCCGACGATCTTCCCCGTGCGCCGGTCTTCGGCGACCCACACAAGGGCCGGGTTGAGGTCGTGCAGTTGGCGGAAGAAGTACCTGGAGTAGGCGCCGCTGCCATAGACCGCCTGCTCCACATCGGTGCACTGCGCCAGGTCGCGCGGTGTGAAGGGCCGCACCGTGATGTCATGTGTGCTGTTCAAAGCGATACGCCCCTCTCAGGAGCCGGGCCGCCGGACCGCCTCCAGACGCGCCCTGCTCCCCTCAGTCCAGCTCGACGCGCAGCTCCAGCCGCCCCACGCCGATCACGTCGCCCGACGACAGCACCACCGGTTCGCGCACCGGCTCACCGTTCAGGCGGGTGCCATTGCTGCTGCCCCGGTCTTCCAGCCACCATTGCCCGTCGCGCCGAGTGACCAGCGCGTGCTCCTGGCTGCAAAACGTGTCATCCAGCACGATGGTATTGGTCGGCGCGCGGCCCAGCGTCGTCAGCGGCAGCAGCGCGTAGCTGGCCCCCAGGCGCGCGGCAGCGCCCGCGCCCACCACGACCAGCCGGCCACGCCGTCGCCCTGGCTCGCCCGCCGCCGCCGTCGCCGCCCGAAAGTCGCGCCAGAGCATGAGGAACACCGCGCCCAGGAAGGCCAGCAGCAGGCCCCCGGCCAGGATACGCAGCGCCAGCAGCACAGCGTCCACGCTCACTGCTCCTCATCAGCAGCGTCGTCGTCATCAACGGCGCGTAGGTAAATCTGAGTATCGCCGCCGGGGGCACCGTTCGCACCGGTGGTGCCCTCGTCCACCACATAGACCAGCTTGACGCCCGCCAGCGAGAGGACATCCCCGGAGCGCAGCACGCACTCCGAGACGCGCGCATCGTTGACAAACGTCCCGCCCCGGCTGGCTAGGTCGTACAGCACGAACTCGCCAAAGCGGTAGCGAAGCTGGCAGTGGTGGCGGCTCACACGTCGGTCGTCGAGCACAATGGTGTTGTCGCGCCGCCGCCCAATGTTGATCACCGAGCGGTCAAGCAACACGTAGCGGTCGCCGTCCACCACCAGGTAGGCCGGGGGCAGCGGCGGCGCGTCGGGGGGTAGATCGGCGGGACGCAGATCGCGCTCCAGCAGCAGGCGGGTGGTCTGGCGCGTGGCGTCTACATGATCGGCGTGCACAGAGACCGTATGGACAGCAACAGCCGTATCGGAGATGAACACGACCTCTGGCGACGTTTCCAGCCGCAGCCCGCTTTCGCGGGCCAGCGCCACAATATCGTCCGCCAGCGAGGTCCCCAGATCGGGGTGCACGTCCAGCAGCGCCTGATGATCATCGGGATGGAGCCGCACTACGTAGCGGTTCGGCGCAGCGAGCGCCCCGCTGGAGTCGAGCGCCGCCCCGTCTTCCATCGCCCGCGCCAGACGGAGCGCCACCTCGCGCGGCTTGAGCCGCCCGGCGAACAGCCGCGCGAAACCGCCTTCGACCAGCGCCTGCACGCGCTCCTCGAACTGCGAGAACCGGTTCCTGTCCATGCCGGGGATTATACCAGGCAATCAGCGTTCGGAGAACGTCCGTCGGGCAAGCGTTGGGGGGCAGACTCGCGCCCGCCCCCCTTGCTGAGTTACTCGCCAACGCCCGTCCGCCGCCTAGCGATCCTCTGGCCGGTGGTTGAGGATGAAGTCGAGCGGGTCAATGTAGTTGGCCCGCAGCGCCGTCCGGTCCATCTTCGGCCAGTGCCAGGGCTGCGTCTCCAACACCGTGGTATTGCTGAGATCGAAGTGCAGGTGGTAGGCGAAGATGCCCTCCGCGTTGCCCACCTTGCTGATCTGCTGGCCACGCACCACGCGGTCGCCCACCTGTACGCGCACGTCTTCCACATGCGCATAGCGGCCGTAGAGCACCTGCCCGGTGGAAATCAGCGGGTCGTGGCGGATGATGATCACATTGCCCCAGCCCGGCACGCGGTCCGCGAACGTCACGACGCCGGACGCCGCCGCATAGACCGGCGAATGGGCGTCAGCGTCCCAGTACGGCTCGTTCATGTTCAGGTCAGCGCCGGTGTGATAGGCCTGGTTCACCGTGCCCACGCGGTAGAGCCGGTCGAAGCCGGTCGCGTCAAACCAGTTGCCCGGCCACACCTTGTCGCCGCTGCGCTCTGCCGTCGTGCCCACCGGGCTGTCGTAACCATCGGCCAGGTACTTCTCCGTCGGCGTGATGCCCACAATCTGCCGCCAACGCATGGCGTCGAAGGCAATCTCTTTGCCCTCCTCGCCAGTCAGGTCGTTGAGGAATACCACGCCCGCCGTTGCGTTGTTGGCGTCGAACTGGAACACGCCTAGCGGCACCCACACATTGTAATGATCGGCCTGGCGCACGGGCAGAACCAGTTCGCCAGACGCGCCGATGGCACCATGCAGTTTGTAGCGCGCGACCTCGGTGGTGGCGTGGCGTGCCGGGACGAACGCGGACACTTCGTACCAGTCACTGGCCACAAGCTGCGGGTCCCAGCGCGCCCAGACCAGGCTGCTCGTCTTGGCGGTTGCCTTGTACTTGGCCGTCCAGCCCCAGGTGTTCTTGAACGTCTTGAGCAGTTTGCTCACGTCCCCGCCGGCATAGGCCCCGTCGCGGTACTGTGGCTTATCGGGCGTGACCACGATCTCGATGCCGTAGCGCCCCTTTGCTGCTGGCGGCTCCGGCTCGGTACCCCCGTCGCCGGGCACCATCGGCTGATTGATGGCCGGGAACTCAATGGGGCCAATGGTGCCGAAGCGCCACCAGCTCATGCCGGCTGCCTTGTGACGCTTGATCGCGTAGTCCCGCCCGGCGATGATCTCGTCGCGTGGCGCTTTGCCGGGCATCACCGGGAAGAGCGGCAACCCATAGTTTTTCCAGGTGCTATACGCCTCGTCCAACACTTCGGCATAGGGGCGCTGGAACGTGTCCCAATACACCTGCAGGTGCACGCTGTTGACGAAGGGCCGCCATTCGTCGGGGAAGATGGCCGGCTTGTGACGCGGGCGTGGGTCAATGGCCATGCCGATGTGGAAGCGCCCGCCCACCCCGCGCCGGATGCGCGTCATGAACGGGCGGATGGGGTCTTTGCCCACCGTCCAGAAACCGGAGTATGGCTCGACATCGAGCACCATCGAGCGCACACCAGGCCGGTTGCACACCTCGATGATCCGGTCTGCTTCTTCGTTGACGTTCTGCCCTTTGACGACAGCCCAGGCATGGAACTCCAGCCCGAAGGAATCCAGGACGCGCACCCACTTGTCCACGCTGGCCACACCGTCAATGGCCAGGTTGCGGTCAGTGTCGAATTTGCCCTGCCAGTTTTCGCCGTCGCTGGTCTTGACCCATACCTGCGTGATCGCCGGCGCCCACTTTTTGATCGTCCGGCACAGCCCCTCAACCGACTCTTCGGCGATGGAGTCGCCCTTCCAGTGCCAAATGCCAACCTTGCCGTCATACGGGGTCGCCATGCCTCACGCTCCTTCGGATCGCAATTCGACTGGTTCTTAGGGCATGGTAGTATGTTTTGCCGAAATTGACAACACGGGCCAGTGAGCGGGGGTCCGCGAACAAGTTGTTGGGCAATCGCCAGAACGCCCCTATCCCCCGGCCTCTTCCCCCAGCAAAGCTAGGGGAAGGGGAGAACCGCCTGCCAGATCATCCCCCCTCTAGCTCGGCTGGAGGG
>CAYNHD010000090.1:0-11512 GCA_964396775.1 uncultured Thermoflexus sp.
TTTCAACCCCTATCCCCCGGCCCCTTTCCCCGCAAGCAGGGAAAGGGGAGCCTCCTCGCCAGCGGGGAGGGATTTGAATTGCGGCGCGCGCTCGACCGTTTGTTGCAGGAGCCTCCCCGCCAGCGGGGAGGGATTACAGGGTGGGGTCAGGGCGTTACCCATGCGCCGTGCCCTGCACGCTACGCCGAGCGTGCGGAGTTCATACCACGCTCTAGCGAAGAAAGCGCGCCACGCGGTGCAGTTCAGGTGTGAGTCCTGACCTGTGACTCAAGGCTCCAGACTCATCACCCACCAGAGAAACGGACGCGAGGATGATCAAACTGCTGCTCACATGGGACATCAAGCCAGGCCGCGATCAGGAGTACTTCGAGTTCATGGTGCGCGAGTTTGCGCCGGGCGTGCAGCGCCTGGGCATCACGCCGACCGAAGCCTGGTTCGCGGTGTATGGTGACTGTCCGCAGATCATGATGGAGGGCGTGGCTGAAGACATCCCCACCATGCAGCAGATTCTGGCCAGCAGCGAGTGGGCCGCGCTGCACGAGCAATTGCTCGACTACGTGGACAATTACAGGCAGAAGCTCGTGCGCGCCAACACCGGCTTCCAGATTTGAGCGCCTGCGCGCCCAGGCCCAACGCAGAGAAATGAAGAGCGACCCCGACGGGTCGCTCGTTGTGTGTTACGCGGTGCTGGCCTGTCTCAGTCAGCCGTCAGTCGCTCTTGTCCGCGTCGGAGCCAGACGGAGCCGAGGCCGATGGTGTGTCGGGCTTCGCCTCGTTCTTGGTTTCGCCCGTGCCATTCTCGCGCTTGGGCGGGGTGGCCAGGGTGCTGGCCCCTTTGCTGTCTTTGGCGTACCAGCCCGATCCCTTGAAGACGATTCCGACTGGCTGCGGCACGCGGTGGATGTGCCCGCCACATTCTGGGCACTCGGTCAGCGGAGGATCGCTGAAGCGCTGGCGCTGGTCAAAGCGCACGCCGCACACAGCGCATTCGTAGGTATAGATTGGCATTGCTTACCCTCGTCATCTCACGCCAACAGTATAGTATAATCCATCTCACAGGCGGTCACAAGGGACAGCGCGTAAGAAATCCAGAAAATCGCGCGGCCGTCCGCGCGATCTGGCTGGCTCTGCGGCAGGGATACGGTGTTCCCTGAGCGCCGGTTTGATGCTTCCGCTCGCGATCTCACCCCTGGTCCCCTCTCGGCTGCCGGAACGAGGGACGTTGAGCGAAGCGGGGGTGAGGTGAATTGCTGGCGCGGATGCGGCATTTGGAGGGAGGCTGGCGATGCGTCTGACCGATCGCACCGATGTCGTGCTGGGCATTGATGTCGGCACGCAAAGCGCCAAGTGCGTCGTGCTCGACGCTACGGGCGAGCTACGCGGCGTCGGCCAGGAACCCTACGACATTCTCACCCCGCGCCCGCAATGGATCGAGCAGGACCCGCACGCCTGGTGGGCTGCGGTAGTCAGCGCCGTGCGCCAGGCCATGCGCGAAGCCGAGATGACGGCGGGGCGCGTGCGCGGCATCGGCGTCACCGGCCAGATGCACGGCGCGGTGCTCATCGGCGAAGACCTGGAGCCGCTGCGCCCGGCGATCATCTGGATGGACCGGCGCAGCGCTAACCTGTGCGAGCTGATCCTCAAGCGCGTCCCGCCCGACGTGGTGCTTCAAGAGGCGGGCAACCGCCTGTCGCCGGGCTTCGCCGGGGCCAGCGCCGCCTGGCTGCGCGAGGTCGAGCCGGAGACGCTCGACCGGACGCGGGCCATCATCCAGCCCAAAGACTACATCGTGCTGTGCCTCACCGGTGAGATCAGCAGCGAGCCGAGCGACGCCTCGGCCACGTGGCTCTACGACATCCGCCAGCGCCGCTGGTCGGAGACGCTGGCGAGCGCCTGCGGCGTGCCCTTTCAGGCGCTGCCGACTCCCCTGGCCTCGACGACGGTCGTCGGCGGGCTGCGCCCCACCCCCGCCTTCGACCTCGGCCTCCGCCCAGACATTCCGGTGGTCGCCGGGGCGGGCGACCAGGCCGCGCTGCTGCTGGGCACCGGCGTCGTTGAGCCGGGGCGCGGCTCGATCACCGTCGGAACGGGCGGGCAGATGACTGTCGTCTCGACGCGGCCCATGATTGACCCGCAGCTTCGCCTGAACACGTTCTGCCACGCTGTGCCGGGTCGCTGGTACACGATGGGGGCCATCCTCAACGCGGGCGTGGCGCTGCGCTGGTGGCGCGATGTGCTCGGCGGGCGGGGCGCGACGAGCTACCACGCGCTGCTGGCCGAAGCGGCCCAGGTGCCAGCGGGCGCGGAGGGGCTGCTCTTCCTGCCCTACCTGGAAGGGGAGCGCACGCCGTACATGAATCCCAACGCGACCGGGGCCTTCGTCGGACTGACGCTGCGTCACAGCCAGGCGCACATGACCCGCGCCGTGCTGGAGGGTGTGGCCTTCGCCTTCAAGGACTGCCTGCTGACGCTGCGCGAGGCGGGGCCGGTGCCCGACCATTTTCTGGTGGGCGGGGGCGGCGCGCAGGGCGGGCTGTGGCGGCAGATTCTGTCGGGCACGCTCGGCGTGTCGCTGCAAACGGTCGAAGGGGCCGAGCACACGGCGACCGGCGCGGCAATGCTGGCCGGGCTGGGCGCGCGCGTCTTCTACGACCTGGCGCAGGCAGTCGCCAGCGTCGTGCGCTACGGCGCGACCGAGACGCCCGACCCGGCAGATCACGCGCTCTACACCGCGCAACACGCCCGCTACCAAGCGCTCTATCCGGCGCTCAATCCCGCGCCGTGAGGTGGTTGTTGGTTGTTGGTGGTTGGTGATTAGTTATTGGTAAGAACAAGTTGATCTGGCATCCGTTCTACCGGCGACCAGCTACCAAAAACCAACAACCAAAAACCAACGACTCCCCGTTCACGCATCGGGCGGGGACGCACTTCGCCCCGACCAGCGTCGCCAAGCCCACCAGCCCGCCAGGACGATGACGATCAGCGCCGCCAGCCGGATGGCCAGCCGTAGCGGGTCGGTATCCGCCACCAGCACAACGAGCAGCGCCAGCCCCACCAGCGCGATCAGGCCCACCAGCAGGCGCTCGCGCTCGCCTTGCAGCAAGGCGACGCGCGTGTTGAGCGTGCGCAGCGTCAGGTCCATGCGGCGCAGCGTGCTGTCAATGTAGTAGATGTCCGCCTGAACCTGCACGTGCAGCATTTCCAGCCGGCTGACCTGCGCCTCCCAGACGGTCGGTGCGGCGTCCCACAGACCGCTGCGCATCAGCGCCAGCCGGTATTCGAGGGCCAGCGTGTGGAGTTCCTGGGCCACAGCGTGCGTCTCCGTCAGGTCGGCCAGCACCGCGCCATAGGTGGCTTCGAGCGTGTCCAGCCCGGCCTGCAGCGGCGCGAGCGCGCGCACGCCCGCCAACTGACCCGGCGGCCCCCATGCCTGCGCCGCCTGCATCACCTTCTCCAGCGCGGCCTGCTGCTGGCGCGCGGCGCGCGAGGCGTGGTCGGTGTACGCCTGCAGGCGATGGCGGGCCTGGACGGTGTACCAGTCAAGCTGCGGAGCCTGCGCGCGCAGGAACAGGTCGGCCCGCGTCTGCGTGCGCGCGTCGGGATAGACCAGCATGTGCGGCTGGTCGGCGCTGCCCAGGCAGAGCACGCCGAAGTGCGTCTTGATCGCTTGCAGGCGCTCCTGTTCGAGGTCCTCGGGCGGGCGCGGGGCGATGCCGCACCAATAGCGGGTCATGTTCAGCCACGTCGGGGTATTGGACGGGCGGTTGAGCACCTGGTCGAGCATGGCCCACATGCTTTGGTCGTGCTCTCCGACGCGCATGACCGCCAGGCGCAGCACGAGCATGTTGCGCAGCGCGTAGGTGGCGAGCACAGCGGTTGCGTTGGTCAGCCCCTGGAGTGGGGTGGCGGCGGCCAGCGGCTGCGGCTCGTCCGGGGGGCCGCCCTGCCAGGCGGGGATCGCGGGCAGCGCCGGGGCGGGCAGCGCCAGCCAGCCGGCCAGCGCCTCCAACTGGCGGCGGGCATCAGTCACGAAGGCGTCGTGCCGGTCGCGGCGGCGGGCGTCGGTGTCGCCCGGCGCTTCGCGCAGGTAGAAGTGTGTGGCCTGAACCATCGGCTCGCGGATGAGCATGGGAAGTCCCCTTTTCGAAATCGGCGCTAGGTGGGTGATCGGTGATTCAGTGATCAGTTGTCAGTTTTCAGTGGACGTCACAGGTGTGCTTGATGGCCTACTCCCGTGGGAGCGTATGGCAATACGCCCCTACGGACCCCCGCCGTTCAGAGCGTTCCTGTAGGGGTGGGTTTGTAAACCCACCCCTACAAGGGCGCCGCTCTGCTGCGCCCCTACGTTCCGCGCATGGTTTCTGTGCCAATTCGTTATCCCGCATCAATCCGCCCCTGGCACTCGCCGACTGTCGACTGATAACTGAAAACCGACAACTGATTCCTTCTCACTGCTCGCCCTCCGGCAGAATCCGGTACACGTGCATGCGGTGCTGCGGTAGCTCGGCGACGCGGGCCAGGCGCGGGTGCGACGCTTCGCCCCGGTCAATGGCCGTGATCGCGTCGCGAGGGACGGGCGCGAGAAGGTGCGTCACACCGTAGCGATCGGCCACCTCCAGGATCACGTCGAGTGGCTCGTTGGGCACCATGACGGCCCGGTAGCCGGTGATCAGATTGACCGACCAGGGATCGCGGGTCATGACGATGATCTCGCGCGCCTCGTCCGCCTGCAGACGGTCCAGCACTTGCCCCACATCCTGATATATGGCCCGCTGCGCGTTGTTCAGCTTGAAGTCGGCACGGGTCAGCTCGACGGCACTGGCCAGCAGCAGGGCCAGCGTCAGCGCCACCGCCGTCAGGAACGCCGCGCGCGGGCGCACGTAACGCTCGACTGTCTGCGCGCCGAAGATCAGCAGAAAGGGCACCATCGCCAGGTACGCCTTCTTGAAGCTTCCCCCCTGGCTCAGGTAGGGTATCAGCATGCCGTAGATCGCCCAGGTGAGCAGGACGAAGAGCAGCGCCGGGACAAAGGGGGCCAGGTCGCGCCGCGACGCACTCCGCCGCGTCGCCCAGGCGTCGGCGAAACCGCCCAGGATGGCTACCGGGAAGATCAGCTCGACCAGGGTGATCATCAGCTTGACGCTGGCCGCCAGCTCGAAAGCGATCTTGCCCAGGATGACTCGCAGCCCCTGGTCGAGATACGTGTTCAAGCTGATCTCTTTGGCGTAGGCGTAGAAGTCCTCGTGCTCGGTGACGAAGAAGGCGTCCGCTGTGCTGCGCGGCCAGACGGTGCCCAGTTCGGATAGGTTGCGCGCCACCCAGGGCAGCAGCACGACTGCCAGCGCGACGCCCGCGCCCAGCACGTGCCGGGCCTGGGGATACGCGCCGCGCCGCCAGGCCAGCCACAGCCCGCCGAGCACCCCCGCCGCGATCAGCGCCGGGCCATCGTTGCGGGTGAGCATGGCCAGCCCGGCCAGCGCGCCCGCCGCCCACAGCCAACGCCCGTCCTCGCGGACACCCAGGTAGACCACCGCCAGCGCGCCGAAGGCCCACACGCCGAAGGGCGTCGTCGTGTCCGTGTGTAGCGACGAGAGGAACAGCCAGGGCGTCCAGGCGGTCGCCAGCGCGGCGAAGACAGCTACAGCGCGGCCCCCCCCGATGCGCAGCGCAAATCCGTAGGCCAGCAGGCTTTGCAGCGCGCCGAGCAGCACGAAGGGCAGCAGGGCCGCCTGCACCGAGACGCCGAACAGGGCGAAGCCGCCCGCCGCCAGCACGCCCGGCAGCGGCAGCCAGTGATCGAGCGGGTGCGTGACCGTCGCTGGGTCGTTGGCGAAGCTCCAGATGTAGTCCAGGGTGAAGCCCCGGCCTTTGTGCAGGCTCAGCGCCAGGTTGTAGTATTCGCTGGGGTCCCACAGCCCCGGATGCTCGCTGATCGCCCAGAAGACCAGGCGCGGGGCCAGGGCCAGGAGGACGATCACCAGCGGCCAGAAGCCGCGCCGCCGGCTGAGGGCCAGCCAGCGCGCCTGGGCGGAGGGGGGTGCGTCTCCGTCGGGGGCAACGTGCCCGCCGCTGGCGAACAGCCTCACCCCCAGCCTCGCCCCACTCGGCTTGCCCCCTCTCCACGTCGTGGAAAGGGGGCGGCGAGGCGCGTCAGCGCCGAGCGGGGGTGAGGCTGGCGAGCGCGGCCAGATCGCCTGACGGACTCTGCTCACACCCTGCACAAAGGCCATGTTTGCCTGCCTTCTCGTGTGGCGGTATAAACAGCGCGCTCAGCACGCACTGATCGGCGGCTATTATACCGTGAGACCCCTCGCCCAAGCCCGTCACTTTCCCGGCGCGCACCCGGCGCTGACTCTGTTCCTGCTGGCGCTGGCTCTGCGCCTGGCCTTCGTGCTGATCCTCGAGCCATCGCCGGTCTTTGAGGGCGGCGACACCAACTGGTACATGCAGAACGGGCGCGATCTGGTGACGACCGGCAAGACCGCCGGACCGCTGCAAACCGCGCCGCTCTACCTGCTGCTGACCGGCGTCGCCCAGGTGATCGTCCCCGGCGGGCCGACCGAGGGCCGTGCCTACAACGACGGGGAGATGCAGCTTCTCCGCGTGACGCAGGCGATTCTGGCGGCGGCGCTGGTGGCGTCCGTCTACGGGCTGGCGGCGCGGCTGTTCTCGGCGCGAGCAGGCTGGCTGGCCGGGCTGGTCGCCGCGTTCAGCCCCTCGCTGATCATCGAGGCGGGCAATCTGATCACTGAGGGCGTCTTCCTCTGCTTCATCTTCGGCGGGCTGGCGCTCTACGTCCGCGCGCTGGGCGGGGAGCGCGCCGCTCCTTACGCGGCGGCGGGCGCGCTGTTTGCCCTGGCGACGCTGACCCGCGCCGTCTTCCTCCTCTTCCCGCTGGGGATCGCGGCGCACCTGTGGCTGTTGCGCCGCCGGGCGTGGGCGCGACCCGCGCTGGCCCTGCTGATCGCTTACGTCGCCCTGCTCGCCCCCTGGACGGTCTACAACCTGGCGGTGTGGGATCGGCTGGTGATCGCTGGCGATGGGCTGCTCGGCTTCGTGCACCAGGGCGCGACGGGAAAAGCGTCGCCCCAGGACGTGGACGAAGACCTGGGCCTGACCCCCGGCGACCCCAGCGGCGACCGTCAGGAGGCGCTGCGCACGCGCATCCGCGAGAGCATCCTCGACGACCCGGCGGGCTGGGCGGCGCACCGCGTCCAAGAACTGGGCGGGGCCATTCTCCAGCCGCACAACACCGTGCACTTTCCCGGCGAGAGCATCCGCGACGCGGCGGCGGACTGGCTGCGCGAGGATCGCACGGCGGGCGGCCTGCGCGACCTGACGCGCATCGAGGCGTTCTGGCCCAAGCTGGCGCTGTACGTCTTCCACTACGCGGGGCTGCTGCTGGGCGCGGCGGGTATGGTTTGGGCGCGGCGGCGCTGGCGCGCGCTGCTGCCGCTGTATGGGGTCGTCGCTTACTTCCTGGGGATTCACCTGGTGCTGCTGGCCCTGCCGCGCTACCTGTTCCCGCTCTACCCGGTGCTGTGGATATTCGCGGCGGCGTGGCTGGTCGAGGTCGTAGTCCCGCGTCGGGCTGGCTCCCGCAGCCTATGACCGCCCACCGATCACTCTCCACTCCCCGCTTCCTGTTCCCCTGTTTCCTCATGCGCCTGCAGGCGCGCGGTAAGCTGGATCGTCGTGTTGCCGAAGATCGCCGGGAACTCGACGCCGTGATCAGCCAGGTCGAGCGGCGAGGTTGCGACGGCCCACATATCCCCGCCGACAAGCTGCGCGCGCACGTCCATCGCGTGCGGATGGGTGACGTTGTGCACGTCTAGCTCGCCATCCAGGGCGAAGACGACTTCCTCCTCTGTGACCGGCACCAGGCCGCGCGACGTAGCGGCGTAGAAGGCGATGGGGTAGTCGCCGGTGGCCATCGCCGCGCGCAACACCTGGCTGATGGCCGGATTGGCCGTCTCCACGTTGTCTACGTCAATTTCCAACGCGACCAGCACGCGCAGTGCCTCGCCCACTGGCTCCAGCGTGATCGTGCCGCGCTCCACCGGAAAGATGCCCGCCAGCGGCACGCCGCGCACCGACGCCGTGAACTCGACGCGCGACTCGTCCGCCGCGACCGCGAAGACGCGCGCGCCGCGCGCGGCCAGCGTCGGCGTGACCAGGCCGGTGGTGCGGTCGTTCTTGCTGCCTGGGTCGAGCCAGGTCGTCAGGGCGAGCAAGGCGAGCAGCGCCGCCGCGAGCACAATTGCCGCGATGAGCGTGAGTCGCCGGAGCCGGAGGGGTCGTCGGGGCATGGGCAGGTCTCCTGGGCGGTGTGTGGAGCGTTCAGACGCATTGGAACGGGGCAAGCATAGAGCCTAACGGGGTTTTCGGCGATGGTCGCGGGCCAGCAGGACCAGCAGCCGCCCGGCGAAGAAGGCGCTGCCTCCCCCGGCCACCAACAGCACAGCGAGCAGCACGGTGAAGAGCCGGCCAGCGCGCTGCGCGTCTGGCAGCAGCATTCCCCCCGACACCGGCTGAACCGGCGGCGCCAGCGTGATCGTCACCGGCTCGGAGATGCGGATCAGCCCGTCCAGGCCGGGCGCAGAGGCGACGAGGGTCAGCGGCCCGGCACGCGCCACGCTGAACTGCGCCGTCCACGCGCCTTCCGCCGACGCCTGGGTGACGGCCAGCGCCGCGCCGGTGGGCTGCTCGCGCACAACAACGGTCGCGCCCGGCGCGGCCACGCCACGCGCCACAAGCGGGCCGGGCGCGCGCACCTCGCCGGAAGCAGGCGCGTCAATGCGCGGCCCCGTCTCGCCCGGCGACTGCCCGGCCTGCGCTGGCGGAGCGGACTCGGCGGCGGCCCCGCCAACCGGCGTGCGCGTCGGCGGGACAGGGCTGGGCGTCAGCGTATCCGTTGGGGGCGGCGTCTCCGTCGGCGCGGGCGTGAAGGTCGCTGTGTCGGTCGGAAGCGGCGTCTCCGTCGGCGCGAGCGTGAAGGTCGCTGTGCTCGTCGGGAGCAAGGCCACTTCCTGCGGCGTGCGCGTCGGCGTGGGCGTGAAGGTTGTCGTGTCGGTCGGGCGCGGCGTCTCCGTCGGCGCGGGGGTGAAGGTTGCTGTGTCGGTCGGGAGTGGCGTCTCCGTCGGCGCGAGCGTGAAGATCGCCGTGCCAGTCGGGAGCAAGGCCACTTCCTGCGGCGTGCGCGTCGGCGTGGGCGTGAAGGTTGTCGTGTCGGTCGGGCGCGGCGTCTCCGTCGGCGCGGGGGTGAAGGTTGCTGTGTCGGTCGGGAGTGGCGTCTCCGTCGGCGCGAGCGTGAAGATCGCCGTGTCAGTCGGGAGCAAGGCCACTTCCTGCGGCGTGCGCGTCGGCGAAGGCGTGCGGCTGACGGTGGCCGTTGGCGACGCGGTGACTGTCGGCGAATGGGTTGGCGTCGGGCTGAAGGTAGCTGTCGGCGTCAGGGTAGCGGTCAGCGTCGGCGTGCGGGTCACTGTGGCGCTCGGCGTCGTGCTTGGCGTGGGCGAGGGCGTCGCCGTGAAGGTGGCGCTCGGCGTGGGTGTCAGCGTGACGGTGGGCGTGTCCGTCCAGCTTTGCGCGGTCTCCGTCATGCGAACAGCCAGCAGCGCCTCGACGGTCGCATCCAGATCGGGCGTTGCCGAGGGGATGGACGTCAGCGTCGGCGTATCTGTCGGGGGTGGTGTGGCGGTCGCAGTGAGCGTGGCCGTCGGCGCAGGCGTATCGGTCGCCGAAGCGGTGGGGGAGGGCGTCCAGGTGAGCGTGGCCGTTGGCGGCAATTCCACCGCGAAGCCGACCGGCACGCGCTGGCTGACCGCGCCATCTTCAGCGACGGCGACCACGGCCAGGGCGTGCTTGCCTTCCAACAGCCCGCCGGACAGTTCCGCCTCCCACGCGCCATCCTCTCTGGCTACGGCGATGGCGATCAGTTCCTCGCCGTCGTACACCTGAAGGATGTCGCCCGGCCCGGCCTGCCCGCTCAACAGCAACGGCGCGCCCGCGTAGGTGCCCGCCAGGGCCAGCGGCTCGACCACCGGCGGAGCGACCGGCGCGCGCTCGCCCACCTCTGCCGGAGACGCAGTGGGGGTCGGTGCGGCGTCTGCCGGGGACTCAGCCTGGCTTTCGCCGCCGTTGTAGAAGCGCAGCGCGAAGAGCAGTCCTGCCGCGCCCGAAGTCAGCAGCAGTCCAGCCAGCAGCAGGGCGTCGAGACGGCGCACGACGCGCCGCCGCACATCGAGGCTCACGGCGCGCGCTCATCCTTCTCACTCGGAGCCACGCGCGCCGCCGCCTGCCGAATCCAGCTTTCGGCGTCAATGGCGCGCAGCCGCCACTTCGGTTCGTCGAGCAGTCGGTAAAGCTCATCGGGCGTCATGCTGGCAAGCTGGGCGAACGTCTGGATGCCCGCCTCGTAGAGCCGCCCGGCATAGACCGGCCCGATGCCTCTGATCTCGGTCAGGCGATCCTGGCCGGGGCGTAGCGGCACCGCGCCAAGCTGCGTGACCATCTCCACAAGCTGCCCGATCTGCCTCAGGGCGCGGTCGAGCAGGCCCGCCTGCTGGCGGTGCTCCGTTGCGGCGGTGAGGAGCATGGTCGTGTGCTCGGCGACGCGCTCATCCAGCCGGGTGATGGTCTGTGCCTGGGCTGCCAACTCACGGTCTAGCTCGGCCAGGATGCGCGCGTGCTCGGCGATCTGGGCGTGATCGCGGGCGCGCACGGCCACCCATTCGTCGAGGCGGTTGCTGATGTCCACCAGGCGCGCCACCTGCTCCTGAATCGGCGCTGCTGCCGCCGTCTCTGCGCCCGGCGCGGGCAGCGCGCGCTGCACCGCACCCTCCAACTGGCCCAGGCGCGCCTCCTGGCGGTCGAGCCGCAGGTCGAGGCGATCCAGTCGCTCGCCCTGAGCGGCCAGCAGACGGTTGGTCGCCGCGACGGTCTCGTGCTGCGCGTCGAGCATGTCGCGCAGCCCGGCGAAGACATCGCCGCCGCCCGCACCCGTCGCCTCTTCCAGCCGGGCGGTGTGCTGCGCCAGCGCCTTGTTGAGCGCCCCCACAGCGGCCCGCTGTTCGAGCAGTTCCTCGCGCAGCGATTCGTCGAGCAGGCCCGTGTTGGCCAACGACACCGGTTCCAGCAGACGCGGGCGCACGGTGAAGACGTAGAAGATGGCCGTGACCAGCACGGTCACGAACGCGCCGAGCGACAGAATGGCCAGGGCCTGTACGGGGTCCATCAGCACGCTCCCCTATCGGGTTACGGTTGTCCCTATTATAGGGTAAGCGGGCGTGTTAGAGGAAGAGGCCTGGCGAAAAGGGTCGCTCCAAGACATGAAGGCGCCCCCAGGTTGGAGGATGGGGGCGAGAACCAGGTTCGGTTGTGCAGCTATGGGTCATGCCTGATCCGGCAACGATGGCTCCCGTGAAGCCCCTTTTTCTGGCTGCCGAAACAGCCCACGTGTACAACTAGGTTTCTCTCCGAACAGATCGGATGGATAATAGCAGCAGCAAAA
>CAYNHD010000091.1:0-11510 GCA_964396775.1 uncultured Thermoflexus sp.
CCAGCGAAGCTAGAGGGGGGACGCAAGCCGCTCACCCCTTCCCCTGGCTTTGCTGAGGGAAGGGGCCGGCGGATGGGGGCCTTCGGCAACAGCCTGACAACTCGTTCGTGGACCCGGGTCTGTGAGCTAGTTGGCAGGCGAAGCACTGTCTATAATCTGCTGTGTATCATGCGGCTGTGTCGCCATTCATCTCTTTCGCGGCGAAGTTGATCAGGCCCAGCACAAGGAAGGAACCTAGATGACAGACCATACCCTACGCGATCCATTCCATGCGCGAGCATCCCTGCAGACCGATGAGGGGCGCGTAACCTACTACCGCCTGGCGGCCTTGCAGGAGCAGGGGATCGGCGCGGTGGAACGCCTGCCCTTTTCGGTCAAGGTGCTGCTGGAGTCCGCGCTGCGCAGCAACAACGGCTTTGAGGTCACCGACGAGGACGTGGTGAGGCTTGCGCGCTGGTCGCCGGCGGCGCAGGATGCCCAAGAGATTCCCTTCAAACCGGCGCGCGTGGTGCTACAGGACTTCACCGGCGTGCCGTCCCTGGTTGATCTGGCCGCCCTGCGCTCGGCGATGCAGCGTATAGGCGGCGACCCGGCGCGCATCAACCCGGCGATCCCCGTTGATCTGGTGATTGATCACTCAGTCCAGGTGGACGCTTTTGGCTCGCCGGACGCGCTGCGCATCAACGCGCAGTTCGAGTTCGAGCGCAACCGCGAGCGTTACGAGTTCATCCGCTGGGGGCAGGAGGTGTTCTCGAACTTTCGGGCTGTGCCGCCGGCGACAGGCATCGTGCACCAGGTGAATCTCGAATACCTGGCAAAGGTGGTGCTCACTCAGCAGATCGGCGGCGAGATGGTGGCCTTCCCTGACAGTCTGGTGGGCACCGATTCGCACACGACCATGATCAATGGTCTGGGCGTCGTGGGGTGGGGGGTTGGCGGCATTGAGGCCGAGGCGGTCATGCTCGGCCAGCCGATCACCATGCTCATGCCCGAAGTGGTTGGCTTCAAGCTGGTTGGCCAACTGCCCGAAGGAGCCACCGCCACCGACCTGGTGCTGGTCGTCACGCAGATGCTGCGCAAGAAAGGGGTTGTCGGCAAGTTCGTTGAGTTCTTCGGCCCCGGCCTCAGCCACCTGAGCCTCCCCGACCGCGCAACCCTGGCGAACATGGCCCCGGAGTACGGCGCAACAATGGGCTTCTTCCCGGTTGACGCTGAGACGCTGCGCTACCTGGCCTATACGGGACGCCCGCCGCAACTGGTGCGCCTGGTGGAGCAGTACACGCGCGCGCAGGGTCTGTTCCGCACCGCCGACATGCCCGATCCAGTCTTCTCCGACACGCTGGAACTAGACCTCAGCAGCGTCGAGCCGAGCCTCGCCGGCCCGAAGCGCCCTCAGGATCGCGTGCTGCTGTCTGAGATGCAGGGCAGGTTCCGGCAGGCACTGGTCGCGCCGACCGCCGAGCGCGGCTTCGCGCTGCCGTCCGAAGCCCTGGAGCGCCGCGCGCGAATCGAGACCGGGCGCAACGGCCACCAGACGGTCGAAGCGGGGCACGGGCTGGTGGTGATCGCCGCCATCACAAGCTGCACCAATACGTCGAATCCCTCGGTCATGGTCGCCGCTGGACTGCTCGCCAAGAAAGCGGTCGAGCGCGGGCTGAAGGCCGCTCCCTACGTCAAGACCAGCCTGGCCCCTGGCTCGAAAGTGGTGACGGCCTACCTCGAAGAAGCGGGGCTGCTGCCCTATCTTGAGCAGCTAGGCTTCTACGTCGTGGGCTACGGCTGCACCACGTGCATCGGCAACAGCGGTCCGCTGGCAGCGCCGGTGGCGGAGGCCGTGAAGGAGGCCGATCTCGTGGCGGCGGCAGTGCTCAGCGGCAATCGCAACTTCGAGGGGCGCATCAACCCGCACGTGCGCGCCAACTACCTGGCTTCGCCGCCGCTGGTGGTGGCCTACGCCCTAGCTGGCACGGTGGACATTGACCTGTACACCGATCCGCTTGGCACTGATCCGCAGGGTAAGCCAGTCTATCTGCGCGACATCTGGCCAACGCAGCGCGAAATCCAGCAGACCGTCGCGGCGGCGCTCAAGCCAGAGATGTTCGCCGAGCAGTACGGCAACGTCTATGACGGCAACGCGACCTGGAACGCCATCCCGGTGACAGCGAGTCCGGTCTACGAGTGGAATCCGGACTCGACATACATCCAGGAGCCACCCTTCTTCGTAGACTTGACGCCGGAGCCAGCCCCCATCGCGGACATCCGGGGGGCGCGGGTGCTGGCCCTGCTGGGCGACTCGGTGACGACCGACCACATCTCGCCAGCCGGCTCGATTGCCCCAGACAGCCCCGCCGGACGGTACCTGCTGGCGCACGGCGTAGCCGTCAAGGATTTCAACTCCTACGGCTCGCGGCGCGGCAACGACCGGGTGATGGTGCGCGGCACCTTCGCCAACATCCGCCTGAAGAACCTGCTAGTGCCGGGCACGGAGGGCGGCGTGACGGTGCACATCCCCAGCGGTGAGCGGATGACCATCTTCGACGCTGCCGAGCGATACCGCGCCGAGGAGACTCCGCTCATCGTCATTGCAGGGAAGGAGTACGGCACAGGAAGCTCGCGCGACTGGGCGGCTAAGGGGACGCTGCTGCTGGGCGTGCGCGCCGTCCTCGCCGAGAGCTTCGAGCGCATTCACCGCAGTAACCTGATCGGCATGGGCGTGCTGCCGCTCCAGTTCAAAGAGGGCGACAGCGCCGCTTCCCTGGGGCTGACGGGCCATGAACAGTTCGACATTGAGGGTCTGGCGGACAACCTTGTGCCGGGCGCGGAATTGACGGTGCGGGTCACCGGCAGCGACGGCAACTTCAGGTCCTTCACCGTCATTTGCCGCCTGGATACGCCTGTTGAAATCAAGTACTACCGCAACGGCGGCATTCTCCACGCCGTGCTGCGCGACCTGATGCGCCAGGGCGCGTGACAGGACGGGGCCTGCTCAGTCTCTCAGGGCTGGCTGTGCTGGCGGCTCTCGGCAACGAGCCGCCAGTTCTTTTGGGGAGGGCTGGCTGTGCGGCTGCGCAGCCAAGATGCGCAAAAGTGGCTGACTAGAGTAAGATAAAGGAGGGTTGCCCCGGCAACTGGTGAGGCTGTGTACGAAACTGCGCCCTGGGGTAGGGGCGTATTGCTACACCCCTACAGAACCTCACCCTGCTCGGCGTCTGGAGGAGCGCGATATGCCACGAGTGATTGTTGTTGGAAGTGCCAATGTTGATTTCGTCGTACAGACCCCGCATATTCCCCGCCCCGGTGAGACCGTCCTCGGCCACCACTTCGTCATGGCGATGGGCGGCAAAGGAGCGAATCAGGCGGTCGGGGCGGCCCGGCTGGGCGCGGACGTGATCTTTGTCGCCAGGGTGGGGCGCGACATCTTCGGCGACCAGTGTATTGAAGCATACCATACTGAAGGGATTAATACTGAATATATTACTCATGATGATCAAGAGGCTACGGGCGTCGCGCTGATCGCAGTGGCGGCGGATGGCGAGAACAGCATCACCGTAGCTTCCGGGGCGAACATGCGCCTTCTGCCGGAGCACATCGCGGCGGCGGGGGAGGCGATTGCCCGCGCCGATGTGCTCGTCATGCAGCTTGAGGTTCCGGTCGAGACCGTGCTTGCCGCGGCGGGCATCGCGCGCCAGCACGGCGTGCGCGTGGTGCTCAATCCCGCCCCGGCGCGCACCCTTCCAGGCGACCTGCTCAGGCTGGTGGACGTGCTGACGCCCAACCGTATCGAGCTGGCTCAGCTTGCCGGAATCAGCGAAGGGCAGGTCAGGCAGCTTTCTGAAGAACAGCTTGGCCAGGTGCTCTTGGGGCTGGGTGTGAAGCAAGGGGTCATCACGCTCGGCGCGCAGGGCGCGCTGGTCGCGGACTCCGCTGGCGTTGTGCACGTGCCCGCGTTCCCGATCACGCCGCTGGACACCACAGCCGCGGGAGACGCCTTCAACGCAGGGCTGGCGGTAGCCCTGGGGCGGGGTGGGGGGCTTGTGGAGGCGGCCCGCTTCGCCAGCGCATGTGGTGCCCTGGCCGCGACGAAGATGGGGGCACAGCCATCGCTGCCCACAGAGGTGGCGGTGGAGGCTTTTCTCGTCGAGCGATGATACGCCCCACGTCATGGCGGGGGGAGATGAGCCGGCGAGCATGGCTGCCCAGGCAAGGGGGAGAAAAAGCACATGACAGCGAAAGTGCTCATCGTTGACGACGAACTGGCCATCCGCGACGCGCTGGGGCGCAAGCTGCGGCGCGAGGGGTTTGACGTGACGCTGGCGGGCGATGGCCTGGAAGGGCTGCGCGTGTTCCACACCGAGCGTCCAGATGTGGTCGTGCTCGACATTGTGATGCCCGAAATGAGCGGCCTGACCGTCTGCGCGCGCATCCGCGAAGTGGCCGAGACGCCGGTGATGATGCTGTCCGCCCAGGCGGTGACGGAAGAAGACATCATCGAGGGGCTGAACGCGGGCGCCGACGAGTACCTGGTCAAACCGGTGCGTCTCAACGAGTTCATCGCGCGCATCAAGGCGCTGCTCCGCCGCGCGCAAATGGCGTCTCCGGGCGTTGAGGCCGGCTACAACGACGGCTACCTTAGCGTAGACCTGCAGCGCCGTCACGTCCATGTGGACGGACAGAAGGTTCACCTGACGCCCACCGAGTTCAAGCTGCTGGTCGTCCTGCTGGAGAACGCCGGGCGCGTCGTATCGCAGCGCGACCTGCTGGAGCAGGTGTGGGGGCCAGAATATGTGGACGATGTGTACTATCCCCGCGTCTATATCAGCCAGCTTCGCCGCAAGATCGAGCCTGATCCGGCCAGCCCGATCTACATCCTGACCGAGCACCGCGTCGGCTATCGCTTCGAGAAACAGGGCAAGTACTCGCACAACGCGCCTAGATAGTGTTGGCCGATCCCAGGCATGAACGCCACCACGCTCACGCTGCTGCTCAACGGCCTGACCCTGGCCTTCGCCCTGGGCTTGCTGGTTCTTGTGCTCTGGCAGGACTCGCGCAGCGCGGCCAACCGCTACTTTGCGCTCTTCGTGCTCATGGTCGCCATCTGGTCAGCCGGATCGCTGCTGGGGCGCGCGGCGGCCTACACCGGCGGCGAGCGCGCGGTCATCCGGCTGGGCCTGCGCCTGCTGGATTTCGGCTATATCGGATCGAGCCTGGCCCTCTATATCTATGCGGTGATCGTCACAGGCGTGCGCGGGCGTCTGTTTCGCCTGGTGAGCACGGCAAGCCTCGCCATCATTCTCATCTATGTCTTCTTCCTCGTCTTTGTCGTCGAGACCAGCCGGCCCTTCGAAGTAACTGACACTGGACTGCTCAGCTACCGCTATGGCACGCCAGAGACCATCCTGTTCCTGGCGCTGCACGCGGTGACCATGCTCATCGTCTGGCGTCACCGGGCCAGGATCAAGGCGCGCGGGCTGACGGTCGGCATTCTCATGGTCTGTGCCGGGCACATCCTGACGCTGATCAGCCCGCGTCTGCTCATGCTCGGCACCGCCGAAGATGTCAGCGCGCTCGCCACGCTGATCATGACCTACGCCATCGTCCGCCACCAGATCATGGTTCCCTTGCTGGGGCGCGCCAAGCAGCTTGAAGCCGTGCGCGATGTCGGGCTGGCGATCAGCAGCCGCCTGCGCCTGAACGAGACGCTGGCCGCCATTGCAGCCCAGGCCGCCGGATTGCTCAGCGCCGACGGCGCGGCCATCTACCTGAAGCGCGGCGATACGCTCGAGCTGGCCGCCGTGTACAACATGCCCGCGCAGTTCGTCGGCACCGAGACCAGGGCAGGGGAGGGGATAGCCGGCACAGTGGCGGTAGACGTGCGCGCCAGGCGGCTCGATCATTATGGCCGCGACTGGACGGGACCCCCCGATCTGCCGCTGGCGCGCGAGACCTTTGGCGCTGTGCTGTGCGTGCCCCTCGTCTTTGGCGGGGAGGTCGTGGGCGTCCTGCTGGTTGTGCAGGGCCAGCAAGGCAGGCTCTTCGACCCGGAAGACCTGCGCTTGCTAGAGCTGCTTGGCCCCCAGGCGGCAGTGGCCATCACCAACAGCCGGCTCTTTGAGGCGGAACGCGAATTGCTCACCGATCTGGCGGTGGCCAAGCGCCAGCTTGAGGCAGTGCTGACCAGCACGGAGAATCCTGTGATCGCCGTAGACCGGCAGCTGCGCGTCCTTTTCGCCAACCCTGCCGCCAGCACGCTCCTGCATATAGAAACAGACCCGGTTGGCCGGACATTGACCGACCTGGTGCCGCGCCACTTCCTGCCGGGCAGCGCCCGCGCGGTCTTGCGCGACCTGCGCAGCCGGCGCGCCCATGTGTATGAGGTGACCCTGCACAGCCACACCTATCTGTGCCATGTTGCCGGCCTGGGGCGACCGCACCCAGAGGGCTGGGTCGTGGTGCTGAACGATGTCACCGAGTTGAAAGAACTGGATCGGCTCAAGAGCCAGATGATCCAGATGACCAGCCACGACCTGAAGAACCCGCTCCAGGCGGCGATGAGCTACATGGAACTGCTGATCGAGGACGGCCAGGCGGTGTTCACGTCCGATATGGAAGATTACATAGAGGCCGTCTGGTCGCAGTTGTCGCGCATGTACCGCCTGATCAACAGCATCCTCGACCTGGAACGCGCGGGCGGCGGGCGGCGCGTCAGCGAGGAGTGCGATCTGGCCGCGCTCCTGGGCAGAGTGGCGGTGGATATGGCGATGACTGCACGCGAACATCAGGTGACGCTTGATCTGCACATCGCCGAGACCTTGCCACCGATCAGCGGGGACGGCCAGCAGTTGTCCCAGGCGTTCGCCAACATCGTGGACAACGCGATCAAGTTCACCCCTGCCGGTGGGCGTGTGGACATCTGCGCTTCCACCAACCACGCGGAAGTGCAGGTGGACGTGCGCGATACCGGAATCGGCATTCCAGAAGACGAGCTTCCCCACGTGTTCGAGCGTTTCTACCGTGGCAAGCAGCGCGCCGCACCAACGGTCAGCGGATCGGGGTTGGGATTGGCCCTGGTGAAGGTCGTTGTGGAGAGTCACCGGGGTAGGGTGTTTCTGACCAGCGCGCCAGACAAAGGCACCTGCGTAACCGTCGTTCTTCCCGCTGCGGCAGGCGCGCCGCAGGGACTGCCAGACGCCAGGAAGGAATCGTCGTGAAAATCCACACACGAACGGGAGACGCCGGGCAAACCAGCCTGTTTGCGGGCGGGCGCGTCAGCAAGGATCATGTCCGGCTGCACGCCTATGGCAGCGTGGACGAACTCAACTCCCTGCTGGGCGTCGTGCTGGCGGCGGGCCTGCCGGACGCGCTGAGCGCCAGCGTGCAGCGCGTGCAGCATGACCTGTTCATCGTCGGCGCGGACCTCGCCACGCCGCTGGACGCTGCGAGCAGCTACATTCTGCGGGTTGGGCCGGAGCATGTACAGACGCTAGAGGCGGACATTGACCAGTGGGAGGCCGCGCTTCCAGAGTTGAAGCACTTCATTCTGCCGGGCGGTTCGCTGGGGGCGGCTCTGCTGCACCAGGCGCGCACGGTGTGCCGGCGCGCTGAGCGGTGGGTTGTGGCGCTCCAGGCGGGTGAGAGCATCAACGGCGAAGTCTTGCGCTATCTCAACCGGCTGTCGGACTGGCTCTTCGTGGCGGCGCGCTGTGCCAACCGCGCCGCTGGCGTTGCGGAGACGGAGTGGCGGCGGCCTGACGAAACGGAATCCCCCCAGACTTAGCGGTACTTACCGTATAGTAATATCCATTAACATAATTATATGAATGACTCCATATCTAGAAGCACGTTTTCCAGCCGATCTATCCCCGATCTGTCGCTGGAAAGTGGCGCGATTCGGGTGAAACCGGCTGTACTCGGAGTAAATGAGGGGTGACTCTCCCCAGGGAGGCAAGTGACCGGGCAGAGCAGGGCACCTCTGTGCCTGAACCTGTTCAGAAGATGGGGGTTGCCAGTTCCTAGATACTATTGTAACATAAGGAAAGAAATGCACGATATTAACTTCTTATGTTGCATATAGTGGAGACAGAAGGCGAATGGACATATTCATCAGCTATGCACGCGAGGACTCTCTCTTCGCAAACTGGCTCAGCAGCGAGCTACAGCGCAAAGATTTCTCCGTCTTCCTTGACGCCAGTGATCTTGTTCCTGGGACCATGTGGCAGAATGAGATCGAGAAAGCAATCCGCGCATGTCGCATCATGCTCCTTGTCCTCAGTCCGCATAGTATGGTTTCTAAGCGGGTCAAGTGGGAGTGTATGCTTGCGCAACATTACGGAAAGAAGCTGGTTCCACTTCAGATAGCCCACCTGCCACAAGAGCCAGAGTTTGTTCGCGGCCTGCAGCTTGTAGACCTGACAGCTCTTCCCATGAACGCGGTGGCGATCAGTCACATTGTCAGCTTGCTACCCAAAATAGACCAACGGACTCTCGGCATCGTCCGTGACGCTTATCTCCAGCGTGCCACTCTCAAGTCTGATCATACTATCACCGCCTATCGTCGCGCGATTGAGCTGTTCCTCGAATTTCTGGGCGACCCATCTCAACGTGGGCGTCTGCCAGTACATAGTCGCGTACCACCCGCACCTGATGACACACGCCTAGACGCCTTAACTGCGGCAGACGCTCCAATCTTCCTGCATTTCGCAGAATGGATGCTGTCTAGCCCCACTCGCAAATCAGATGACAAGCGGCCATACAAGGTCTCTACAGTCGAACTGCGTCTGGCGGGTGTCCAGAACTGGTTCCAGTTCATGGACGATCACGGATGGCTGCCAGCAGACTTTCCACTGGCGAAGGCCAAGCGCATCGTGCGCGACGAATTGCGCGGACGGTCGCGCCACGCCGGCCCGCCGGAGCCACCGCTGAACATCGAGGAGGTCATTTACTTCTACGACGATCTCAAGCCTCCCCGCCGCCTCACCGATCCCGACGCACGCGCCGAACGCCGCGAACGCTGGGAATTGACGCGCCTGCGCAACTGCGCCCTGCTGCGCGCCCTGGCCGAGTCCGGCGGGCGGGTCAGCGAGGTGCTGAGCCTGAACCTAGACGACTTCCCGGAACGCTCTCTCCAGCGCGACGACGTGCTGCGTGTCGCTGTGCGGGGCAAAGGCGGCCACGTGTACCATCTGCGCTTCCACGACGCACTGCCCGCCATCCGCGCCTACATCGAACGGCGCGGCGCGGCCCTGCGCGCCACGCGCGCCGGCAAAGTCCCGCTGTTCGTGAGCCACGACGCGCGCTATGACGGTGCGCGTATGAGCCGCATCGTCGCCTGGCGTGTGGTGCAGCGCGCCGCCCGCGCCCTGGGACTGGGCAGCATCACCCCCCACGACTTCCGTCACTGGCGGGCGACGCAGTTACTTAACGCCGGCTATCCGTTGGATGTCGTGCAAGACTACCTGGGGCACCGTTCGGTCGAGACGACGCGCGCCTATTACGCGCACACCGACCCGCTGCGCGTAGACGACGCTGCACGTAGCGTAGGGTTGCCGCGCCCCTCTGATGACGACACGCAATCTGGCGAGTCTCGCTGAGGGCGCGGTACGGAGGCGATCACCGGTCCCGGTAACCCTGGCCCAGCGGCGCAGCGAGCATAACGCCGATAAAGCCGACCAGCACGCCGAGGTGGAGCAGTACAGCGGGGATACACAACCAGTAGAGTCCAGCGTCAAAGCGGCCCGCCTCTACGAGTAGCACGATGACGAGCGTGCTGGCAAAGAGGCTGAGCACAACTAACACCGCGCCAACCAACAGCGGCACGCCGCGTTGCGGTGCGAGAGAGGAAGACAGCGCGGTGATCACATGGCCGAGTCGCGGCGACGCATCCACGCGCCTCAGAGCCGGCCCGAACGCGATTTTCAACCCTGCCCAGAGCAGCCGGAAGGCACCGCGCACGAGATACAGCGGCAGTAAGATCAGCTTGCTGAGGCCCCCCACAATCCACTTCATGGCTGCGCGTCATCCCCCCGGTTCTGGAGCAAGCCCGCCTGCCGCATGCGCCCGGCCAGCCAGTGCGGGACATGCGCTTCAATGGCCACGCTTTGCTCCGTGTGGCGCTCGCCAAGCACAACGCCGTGCCCGTGAATGGCCGCAAGCCATTCGCCTTGCGCATATGGAACTATTATCGTTACCACAACATAGTCTGTTGACAACACATTACTAATGGCCTCTCGCAGGGCATCCAGACCGACCCGCTCCTGGGCCGAAACACGCACCATCGCCTCGTAGCCCAGCGCCTCGTAGTCAATCGGCCCGCAGGACTCACCGCGATCAATCTTGTTCAGCACGAGCAACTTCGGAATGCGCGTGGCTTCTAGCTCGGCCAGCGTGTCTTCCACCACGTCAATATGATCCCAGGCGCGCTCGTGACTCGCATCCACCACGTGCAGCAGCAGGTCTGCGTCGGCCACTTCTTCCAGCGTCGCCCGGAACGCCGCCACCAGCGTCACTGGCAGCTTCTGGATGAAACCCACCGTGTCGGACACGAGCACAACGCGGCCATTGGGCAGGTCAACGCGCCGGACGGTGGGATCGAGGGTGGCAAAAAACTGGTCCGCAACATACACATCCGCGCCGGAAAGCGCGTTGAGCAGCGTGGATTTGCCGGCGTTGGTATAGCCGACCAGGGCCACCGTAGGAATGCCCGACCGCATCCGCTGCTGGCGGTGCCGCTGCCGGTGAGCGCGCACCGACTCCAACTCGTCGCGCAGCCTGGCGATTCTGCGCCCGATCTCGCGCCGGTCTACTTCAAGCTGCGTCTCGCCGGGGCCGCGCAACCCGACTCCCCCTGCCCCGCCGCGCGCTGCACCGCCCCCCGCCTGGCGTGCCAGGTGAGTCCATTGCCGCGTCAAACGCGGCAGACGGTACTCGTACTGCGCGAGTTCGACCTGCAGCGCGCCCTCGCGCGTGCGCGCGTGTTGGGCGAAAATGTCGAGGATCAGCGCGGAACGATCCAGCACCTGCACATGCTCGCCCAGCACCTTCTCTAGCTCCCGTTGATGGCGCGGCGAAAGCTCATCGTCGAAGATGATCATGTTCGCGCCCGTCTCGGCGAGAGTCTCGGCGATCTCCTCCAGCTTGCCGGAGCCGATGAAGGTCGCCGGGTCAATGCGCGCCACACGCTGCACCGCCCGCCCGACCACCTGCACGCCCGCTGTGTGGGCCAGCAAGGCTAGTTCGTCCAGCGAGTCCCCGGCGGAGAACAGCGCATAGGAGCCGCGCAACTCCACGCCCACCAGCAGGGCGCGGTCTGGGCCGAGGTCGTTGGTTGCGCTGCCGTTGCGCTCAGAAGGCATGGACAGGGTGCTCGCCTGATGGCACGATGCGACTCCCGCAGTGCCATGCGTTGCAGCATGGCGCTGCTCATATCTGCGCATTATAGCTCAGGCGGGGCGTTCGCTCAATTCGGCACAGGATCGCGGGCGTATTCGATTTTGGGGCAAAGCGCCACCGCAGAG
>CAYNHD010000092.1:0-11485 GCA_964396775.1 uncultured Thermoflexus sp.
CCCTTCCCCCACGAGGAGGGAAAGGGGAAGATCGTAGCCCCTAAGCCCCTCCCTCCTGGTGGGGTGGGGGAAACAACTTCTCAAATGGCCCTCCTGACTCAGAACTCACAACCATCGCGCGCCAGCAACGGGTCGCTCCTGCATGGTCGCGCTCAGCCTTGATTGGGCTGATCCCAGTCCACGTAATCCGTCCGGGCCATGTCGCCGCCTCGCGGGGCGGGGCCAGCGCCGCTGTCGGGCGTGCTGGGGTAGAAGACTAGCTCCGTGCCCTTGCCGAGCAAGATCACTGAGCCGGCCTGCAGCGGGTACGGCTGCTCAGCGGTGATGCGCACGCCGTCCACGCGCGTGCCGTTGGCACTGCCCAGATCGGTGATGGTGAACCTGCCGCCTTCGGCGGTGATCACCGCGTGGCTGCGCGAGACGCTGGTATCCTCTTGCAGCGTCAGGTCGTTCTGCTGCTGCGTACCGCGCCCGATGCGGAAGGGCACCGAGGGGATGGCAACGCTCGTCCCGATGCGCGGCATGGCCGGCGAGCGGCGGACTTCCAGCGAAGCTACGAAGTCGAACACGTCGGTATAGACGTTGGTTGCCTCAGCGTCAGGGCCGGGCGGCGCGACGCTGGCCGGCGGCGCGGGCGCGGCACCAGGTCCCGCCGCCGCCTTGCCACCCGTCACGCCAGAGGGCATCTGGTAGAAGCCAGTCTGCTCGGCCAGAAAGCCGGTGCCGGTGGAGGTCTTCTTGCGCGGGCGCACCATCAGGAACAGCACGATCACCAGCGCAAAGCCGATCAGGGCGATGACCAGCGCCAGAATCGGGTTGTCGCGCACGTTGTCAGTCAGCTTCTCGTTGGCCCCCGGCGGGGGGGGGGGCGTCGGCGCGGCGGTCGGCGTCGGCGTCGGCGTGGGCGTGGGCGTGGGCGGCACCGTATAGGTGTAATTCACGCTGCCTGTCTCGATGCGCTTGCCGTCCGGCCCGTAGGCTTCCATCACCGCCGTGTACTCGCCCGGTTCCGGTTCGGGTATGCGAATCTCCTGACGCAGTGGCGCTTCGTAGACGTACTCACCCCTGACCAGCCCGTTCTTATCGCGCACTTGCAGCTTATAGTTGGCCACCAGGTCTTCGTTCTGAACTGTGACGGTGAAGATGAACTCTTTGGTTTGCTCGTCCTGGCGCACAGAGATGACCACCTCGACCGGCTCTGGCGTGGGCGTCAGGGAGGGCGTAGCAGTGGGCGCGGGCGTGGGGGTGAGCTTCGGCGTGTAGACGAAGGGCATCACGTTGCTGCGGGACAGGTTCTGCCCGCCAGGACTCTGGGCGATGACCTGGAAGCGATAATCCTTGAGCGGCTCCAGCCCCTCGGCCCCCACAGGAATAGTCTCGGTGACCTCGGCGTTGTAGACCGTCTTGAGCTGGCTCGTCTTGGCGTCTACGGCGTTGATCTGCAGGCCGCCGATCTGCTCCTTGCCGATCAGGGTCAGGTGGAGCGTGATAATGTCCGTCTCCTGGTCATAGCCGATGCTGTCAATGATCACTTCAACGGGAATCTCCGTCGGCGGGACGGGCGGAGGCGTGGGCGTGGGCCGCAGGATGGTGAAGTCATACGTCACTTTGTCAACCATCTGGTCGCGCTCGCCGGGCCAGGCGATGAACTCGCCCGCCCGGTCGAGGGCGCGCAACTCGACGCGCATCTTGCCGTTGAGGTTGACCGCCGCGATAGCCACCGGTGATGGCAGCGGCCTGGGCACCGACTTGCTGTCCAGAAGCTGGTTGTTGGCGTCGAAGAAGTCGAAGCGGTAACTGCTGATCGCCTGCTCGCCCCGGACGCGCACCTCCAGATAGAGCATGTCCTCCCCCTGATCCCAGCGCGCCGAGAGAATCTCCAGGCCGACGACGATGGGCGTGGGCGTGGGGGTTGGCGTCTGGGGCTGGGCGAAGTCGCGCGGCACCTCGAACTGCGTGGACGCCGAGAGCCGCGTGCCGTCGGTCAGGGTGACGATCAGCGTGGCCGTGTGCATCCCGCGATCGGGGAAGAAGATGCCCGTCGCCAGCCACTGGCTCTTGAGCGCCTCCATGATGTCGCCGAACAGCGTGGTTAGCTCGGCCTGCTCGCCAACGGCGGACAGACCGCCCGTCTGGACGGCCATGTTGCGTAGCTCGGTGGGGTTGAGGTCATTGGTGCGCAGGCCGATGGTGTGAATGGGCACGCGCGATGTGCTCGCCGTGGCGTAGTCCACCACCTGGCCGAACGTATGCGTGCTGCATGGCGTGGTATCCGGCGCGGGGCGCAGGCGGTCGGTGCCGTCGGTGAAGACGACGACGGCGCGGCGGCCTGCGGGCGCATTGCTGATCACTTCGATGGCGCGGTAGGCCGCGTCGTAGAGGCACGTCCCTTTCAGGTTGACCGGCTGCACATCGCCGACGGCGTTGGTGGCGCGGTTGCGGTCGTTGGTGAAGTCTTGCAGCACGTCAATGCTGTCGTTGAAGCGAATCACGGCGAACTGCGCCTGCTCTGGCGCGTTGCCGATGGCCTGGATAGCCGCTTCGCGCATGGCGGTGGCAGCGGGGGCCATGCTGCCGCTGGCGTCGAGCACCAGCGCGATGTAGAAGGGAGAGGTCGGCTGCTCGAAGGCGGCATTGTCCACCATCTCGCCGTTGTCAAGCTGAATGCGGGCCGACTGCACGCGCGCGCCGGGCACAACGCGCCCCTCGTTGTCGGTGATGGTGAAGTACAGCCCCAGTTGCAGCCCGTCGTCTCCCAGGTCAGTCAGTTCCGGGGAGTTGATCACCAGTTGCGCCGGCGTTTGCGCGTGGCTGGTTCTCAGGGGCGGCGCAGCCAGGCCGAACAAAACCAGGATCGCCAGCCAGCGAAAAATGACTTTCATGGGAAACATGAGCGACCTCACTGCGTCTCTGGCCTGAGGCGGGCACCTGCGACGAGACACGCAGACGCTGCGCATCGGGCAAACTGGACCAATAAGCACCACGCTTTCTGAAGAAACCCGTGTTCTTATTGTGCGCTAGATAGCCGCTTTGATGCAACAGGCTCGTTGGTGGAGGGTGCATGAGGTCATTGGTTGTTGGTTATTGGTTGTTGGTAGAACACATCCGCAACCAGGCCGCCCTCACCAAGAACCAAGAACCATTCTACGCCTCTGCGATGGGTCTTTCCCCCAACCTGGCAGCGCCCGCTCACGCGCCGGCGGTGTTGGGGCCGCCCAGCGCCGCCGGATACGACCCCAGCATTTTGACCATCGAAGCCTGGCGCAGCAGGTCTACCAGCGCAGCTTCGGCGGCGGGGTCTTTCCAGTGCCCCTCGAAATCCAGGTAGAACCAGTATTGCCAGGGCCGCCCGCGCATGGGCCGCGACTCGATCTTGGTCAGGTTGATGTTGCGCAGAGCAAACGCGCCCAGCGCGTCGTAGAGCGCGCGCGGGCGATGGCGCACCGCGAAGACCAGCGAAGTCTTGCTAGGATCGCGGCGCTGCGCGTCTTCGTGACCGATGGCGAAGAAGCGCGTGGAATTGTAGGGGTTGTCCTCAATGCCGCTCTCCAGCGTCACCAGCCCGTAGAGTTCGCCGGCCAGCGCCGAGGCAATCACCGCCGTGTGTGGCTCCGGATGTTCGGCCAGCTCACGTGCCGCGCCCGCCGTGTCATACGTGGCGACGGGTTCCCAGCCGCGCCGCCGTAGCGTCTCGGCGCACTGCGCCAGCGCCTGCGGGTGCGACCGCACGCGCTTGATGTCCTCCAGCGTCGTGCCCTCTGGCGCGAGCAGGTGATGCGTGATCGGCAACAGGTGCTCCGCCTGCACGCGGAAATCGTGCTCGATCAGCAACTCATAGACCTGGAAGACCGTGCCCGTCAGCGCGTTTTCGACCGGCACCATGCCATGCGTGGCCCGCCCACGCCGGATCGCATCGAACACTTCGGAAAAGGATTCACAGGGCAGGGTCTGTGTGTCGTCGCCGAAATGGCGGCGGATCGCCTCCTCCGAATATGCGCCGTGTTCCCCCTGAAAAGCGACAATGCGTTCGCCCATAGTTTTCTCTCCTCGATGATCGGTGATCGCTTGTCAGTGATCGGCTGCAGTGAGCGGTTCTCAATAGCCTGTAATCGGCGCGAGACAGACTTCGCCATGCAGCGGTCAATCACTGACGACTGATCACTGACAGCTGATTACTCCCTTTCCAGCAACGCCTCCAAGGCCAGCCGGTAGCCCAGCCAACCCAGCCCGCTGATCTGCCCAACGCACACCGGCGCGATCAGCGAAGTATGGCGGAATGGCTCGCGGGCGTGAATGTTGGACAGATGCACCTCGATGGCGGGCAATCCCACCGCGCTGAGCGCGTCGCGCAGGGCAACGCTGGTGTGCGTGTAGCCGCCGGGGTTGAGGATCACCCCGTGCGCCCAGCCGCGCGCGTCGTGCAGCGCGTCAATCAGCGCTCCCTCGTGATTGCTCTGCACAATGCGCAGAGTCGCGCCGCGCGCTGCTGCGTAAGCCTCCAGCCGCGCGTTGATCTCGTCTAGCGTCAGGCGACCATAGATGGCTGGCTCGCGCAGCCCCAACAGGTTCAGGTTTGGCCCGTGCAAAATCAGGATGTTCATATCCTCTCTCGCAACGATTCCAGCACAGCGATCACCTCGTCGCGCGGCACGCCATCTTCGAGACACGGCGCGCCCGCCCCCCGCAACAGCACGAAACGCGCCGTCCCGCTCTGCCATTTCTTGTCGTGACGCATGGCCTCCCACAGGGCGGCGGGTTCCAGACCCGCATAGCGGGCGGGCAACCCCAGCGCCGTCACCGCCCGCTCGACGGTCTCGGCCAGATCGGGCGAGGCCAGTCCGCGCCGCACCGACAGCCGCGCCGCCGCCACCAATCCCACCGCCACCGCCTCGCCGTGCTTCCAGGCGTAGCCGCTCACTGCTTCGATGGCATGGGCGAAGGTATGGCCCAGGTTGAGATAGGCCCGCACGCCGCTTTCCAGCCGATCTTGCTCGACAATCGCTTTCTTGACGCGCACCGCCCGCGCGATCACGTCCTCGATGGGGTCTGGCCCGCGCGTCAACAGGTGATCGATCAGCGGCGGATCGGCGATCAGCCCGGCCTTGAGCACCTCCGCCAGGCCGCAGCGCCACTCCACCGGCGGCAGGGTGCGCAGCGTCTCCGTGTCGGCGAAGACGGCCAGCGGGTCTTTGAACGCGCCCACCAGGTTCTTGCCCTGGGGCAGGTCAACGCCCACCTTGCCGCCCAGGCTGGCGTCTACCATGGCCAGCAGACTGGTAGGAGCCTGCACGAAGGCCACGCCGCGCATGAAGGTCGCCGCGACAAACCCGGCCAGGTCGCCGATCACGCCGCCACCCAGCGCGATCACCAGCGACGAGCGGTCGCAGCCACCCGCCAACAACTCGCCGTAGAGCGCCGTTGCCGTGCTCAACGTCTTGTACGCTTCGCCATCGGGCACAGTGACCAGGAACGCCCCCGGCAGACGATCTACCAGCGCCTGGCCATAGAGCGGAGCGAGCGTGTCGTTGGTGATCACCGCCACGCGCGAAAAGCGGTGCTCCCTCACCAGAGCGGGCAGCGCATCCGTCAACGCGCCAGGCCGAATCACCACCGGATAGGCCCCGTTCGCACCCCGAATGCTCAGCTCCGCTGTCGTTTCCACAGGCCTATCACCTCCCCAGCGACCTCTGCTGGTGTGCGTGCCGTTGTCTCTACGATGTGCGGCAGGCTGGTGTAATGCTCAGCGCGACGGTTGTAGAGCGCCATCAGCCGCTCGCGGTCGGTGCTGAAGAGCGGGCGCGCTGGATCGTCACCTACCCGTCGCAGAATCTCGTCGAGCGACGCCGTCAGGCAGATGATCAGGCTGCTCTGCGCGAAGGCGCGGCGGGTCTCGTCGTCGAGCAGCGCCCCGCCCCCCACCGCGACCACCTGATCCCGCCCTGCCGCGACCTCCTGGCAGACCTGCGCCTCCAGCCGCCGGAAGACTGCTTCGCCGTCCTGCGCGAAAATCTGCGCGATAGGTTGTCCGGCCCGGCGTTCGATCTCGGCGTCGGTGTCCACAAAGGCCAGGCCCAGCCGCGCGGCGACGATGCGCCCGACGGTGCTCTTGCCCGTGCCCATGAAACCGGCCAGCACCAGGTTGCTTGCGCGATCAGCGTCACTCGCCATAACCGAAATGCCAGGGTGTATCATCCATCGGCAGGTCGTCCAGCCGGGCCTGACGCAGCGCCGCAAAACGGGGGCGCATCTCCTCCAGGCTGTCGCCGCCCAACTTGCGCAACAGTTCATCCGCCAGCACCAGCGCCACCATCGCCTCCAGAATCACCACGGCGCGCGGCGTGGCGCAGAAATCGCTGCGCTCGTATTCGGTGTGCGCGGGCGTGCCCGTCGCCAGATTCACCGACTCCAGCGGCGTCAGGGTGGTGCTGATCGGCTTCATGGCTGCCCGCACGATCAACGGCTCGCCGGTCGTCATGCCGCCTTCCAGGCCACCAGCGCGGTTGCTGGTCCGGCGGATACGCCCGTCTTCATCCAGTGTCAGCCGGTCGTGTACCTGGGTGCCAGGACGGCGCGCGTTCTCGAAGGCCGGGCCGATCTCTACGCCCTTGATGCTGGGCACGCTACACACCGCACCGGCCAGCCGACCCGTCAGGCGGCGATCGTAGTGCACATGCGAGCCCAGGCCGGGCGGCAGCCCCAACGCCACCACCTCGATGATCCCGCCGAGCGTGTCTTTATCTATCTTGGCCTGACGGATGGCCGCGCGCATCCGCTCTGCGGCCTCTGGATCGGGACAGCTCACGTCGGATGCCAGCGCGGCGGCGAAGCGGGCCGGATAGTCCGGCGGATCGTCTTTGAAGTGCGCCGCCTCTGCGCCGATGGCGATCACATAGCCGCCGACGGTGATGCCGAACTCGGCCAGCAATCGCCGGGCAATCGCGCCGATCGCCACGCGCATGGCCGTTTCGCGGGCGCTGGCCCGTTCCAGCGTCAGACGCAGATCGCGGTAACCGTACTTCAGCGCGCCGGTGAGGTCGGCGTGACCGGGGCGCGGCGTGCTCATAGGCGGGATGTCGCGCTCTGCCCAGTTCTTCCAGTCGCGGTTTTCGATCACCAGGGCGATCGGCCCACCGGTGGTGTGACCGTTCATCACCCCGCCAGTGAGGCGGACCTGGTCGCGTTCGATCTGCATCCGCCCGCCCGCGCCATATCCTTGCTGGCGGCGGGCCAGGTCGCGGTTGATGTCGTCGGGCGTCAGGGGGACGCCGGCGGGCATCCCTTCCAGGATGCCGGTCAGTGCCGGGCCATGGCTTTCGCCCGCAGTGAGAAAGCGCAGCACAGTTCCTCCAAGGGTGTATCAACCATCAGCTTTCGGCGATCAGCGAGAACGGTTGCGCAGGCCCCGGCTTCGCTGCGTTCGGCTCGCCCCTTCACCGTTTCGGAGAGGGGGCGACGAGGCACGTCAGCGCCGGGCGGGGGTAACCGTCATTTTTTGCAATCCCCAATTCGCAATCCACGATCCACAATCCCCCTACTCCACGCGCACCAGGTGATGTTGCTTCTTGCCCTTGCGCAGCACCAGAGCACGTCCCTCAAGCGTATCGGCCAGGGTGACACGCCGCTCGACGTCGTCTACGCGGACGTTGTTCAGGTATAGCCCGCCGCTTTCGATGAGGGTGCGCGCCTGCTTTTTGGAACGCTCCAGCCCGCACGCCACGGTCAGGTCAACCAGGCTCAGGCCGTCGCCCCCCAGGTCGGCGGCGGGCACGGCGCTGGATGGCACCTCGGCGAAGATATCCAGCAGCTCATCGGCGCTCAGCCCTTCCAGGTCGCGCTCGCCGAAGAGCACTTCGGTGGCCTGCTGGGCCTTGCGCAGGCCCTCTTCGCCGTGCACCATGCGCGTGACCTCCTCGGCCAGGCGACGTTGCGCCGCCCGCAAGTGCGGCTCGGTGGCGACGGCGTGCTCCAGCGCGGCGATCTCTTCGCGGCTCAGGAGGGTGAAGAACTTGAGATACTGCACCACGTCGGCGTCGGGTGTGTTGATCCAGAACTGATAGAAGCGGAAGGGCGAGGTGCGCCGCGCGTCGAGCCACACCGTCCCGGCCTCCGTCTTGCCGAACTTAACACCGGTGGAGGTAGTGACCAGCGGCACGGTCAGGGCGTAGGCTTTGCCGTCGGCCACCTTGCGGATCAGCTCTGTGCCGGCGGTGATGTTGCCCCATTGATCGCTGCCGCCCATCTGGAAGGTGCAGCCATAGTCCAGGTATAGGCGCAGGAAGTCATACGCCTGCAGCAACATGTAGCTGAACTCGGTGAAGGAGATGCCCTCGTCGCTCTCCAGGCGCATTCGCACCGAGTCCTTGGCCAGCATGTAGTTGACGGTGAAATGCTTGCCGGTGTCGCGCAGGAACTCGATCAGGTTGAGGCGGCACAGCCAGTCGGCGTTGTTGAGCAGCAGGGCCGGGTTCGGCACGCCCTCGAACGCCAGGAAGTGCGCCAGTTGCGCCTTGATCCCTTCCAGGTTGTGGGCCAGTTGTTCTTCGGAGAGCAACTGCCGTTCCTTGGTCTTGCCGCTGGGATCGCCGATCAGGCCGGTGCCGCCGCCCGCCAGCGCGATCGGCGTGTGACCGTGCCGCTGCAGGTGCACCAGCACCATGATCGGCAACAGCGACCCCACGTGCAGGCTGTCGGCGGTGGGATCAAAGCCGATGTAGGCCGTCACCTTCTCTTTGGCGAGCACCTCCGCTGCGCCCTCGGTGATGTTGTGGATCATGCCGCGCCAGCGCAGCTCTTCGAAGACATTCTCGGCGATGTCTGTCTTTGCAGCGATTGTTGGATGACTCATGATTCGCTCGTTCCTGTTCACGGGTTCGTATGCAAACCAGCCAGGGCGGTCTGCGCCGCCTCTGCCATTATAGCGAGCGGCGGCGCAATCCCCACCCATTGCGCAAAGGACAACGCGCCCTGCCGGACAAGCATTCCCAGCCCGCCGAGCGCCCGCGCTCCCGCCTCCTCCGCCTGACGCATCAGCCGCGTCACTGGTGGGTTGTAGACCAGGTCGTAGAGCACGGCGTCGGGCGGGAAGTGCACCCGCTTGGGCCAGGGCGACTCGTCCACGTTGGGAAACATGCCCACCGGCGTGCAGTTGACGATCAGATCGGCGTAGGGCGCGAGCAGGGTGAGATCGTCATACGTAGCCAGCGAGCATTGCGCCATCGCCCACCCCGTCCTCCGGGGGTGGGGTGAGCGGCTGACCAGCATGATCTCCGCCGCGCCCTGCGATGCCAGCGCATGGACGACAGCCCGCGCGCCCCCGCCCGTGCCCAGCACCAGGCACGTCGCGCCACTGACATCCAACCCCTGGGCCAGCAGGTCGTCGGCGAAGCCCTGCCAGTCGGTGTTGTCGGCGTGCAGCGTCCCGTCGGGCTGCACGACTAGCGTATTGGCCGCGCCGATGGCCTGCGCCCCCAGCGTCGCCGCGCGCACCTGCGGCAACGTCAGCGCCGCGTCCTTGTGCGGGATGGTCACGTTGAAGCCGCGATAGCCCGCCGCGACCAGCCGCGCCACCTCCTCGGCGAAATGGTCGGGCGAGACGGGCAACAGATCGTACTGCCAGTCCAGTCCTAGAGCCGTAAAAGCCGCGTTGTGCATGGCTGGGGAGACGCTGTGCGCCACCGGCCAGCCAAGAAGCCCCACACGTTCAGTCATGATCGCACCAGTCCATCTCCGCGCCGAGGACGCGCATCGTTCCGACAAAGCCAGGGAACGAGTCGTGGGCGCAGGCGGCGTCCTCGACCACCGTCTCGCCCTCGGCTACCAGCCCGGCGACAGCCAGGGCCATCGCCACGCGGTGATCGTCATGCCCCTGCACGACCGCGCCATGCAACTGCTGCGGCCCGGCGATGCGGAACCCGTCCGGGCGCTCGTCAATCTGCGCGCCCAGCTTGCGCAGTTCGGCGGCCATCACCGCGATGCGATCCGTCTCCTTGACGCGCAACTCCGCCGCGTCGCGCACGACGGTCTCGCCCGCCGCCTGCGTCGCCACCACCATCAGCGCGGGGAACTCGTCAATGGTGCGCACGATCAGGTCGCCGCCCACCTCTGCTCCGCGCAGGTTCCCCCGCCGCACGAGCAGATCGGCCACCGGCTCGCCCCCTTCCAGGTGCTCGCCCTCGCAGATCACGGGGCTGCCCATCGCCGCCAGGATGTCCAGCAGGCCGGTGCGCGTCGGGTTGACGCCCACGCCCGTCACACGCACCTCGTCGCCGCCCGCCAACAGCGCCGCCGCCAGCACAAACGCCGCCGAGGAAGGATCGCCGGGCACGGTCAGGTCGAGCGGGCGCAGAGCGGGGCCAGGGGTCAGGGTCACGGTGAAGCCGTCCCCGTCCACCCGCGCGCCCATTGCCTGCAACATGCGCTCAGTGTGATCGCGCGCCGGCCCCGGCTCGCTGACGGTCGTCGGGCCATCGGCGAACAGCCCCGCCAGCAGAATGCCGCTCTTGACCTGCGCACTGGCGACAGGTAATGTGTGCGCCATGCCGCGCAGCGCCGCCGGGCGAATGTACAGGGGCGCGTGTCCGTCGGTGTCGGCGATCTGCGCCCCCATCTGGCGCAGCGGCCCGGTGATGCGGCCCATCGGGCGGCGGCGAAGCTGCTCGCTGCCGTCGAGCGTGCTGGCAAAGGGTTGCCCGGCCAGCACACCCGCCAGCAGGCGCATGGCCGTCCCCGCGTTGGCACAGTCCAGCGGGGCGGCGGGCGCTTGCAGGCCGCTCAGCCCGTGCCCGTGCACGGCGAGGGTCGTCGCCTCCTCTTGCTCGACCGCGATCCCCAGCGCCCGCACACAGCGCAGCGTCGCCAGCGTGTCACCGGCGGGCAGCCAGCCGCGCACGTGACTCGCGCCGTCGGCCAGCGCGCCCAGGATCAAGGCGCGATGCGAGAGCGACTTGTCGCCGGGCACGCGCACCGTCCCCCGCAGGGCCGCGCCAGGGCGGACGCAGATTGTCGTTGATGCGCCGTTCATGGCGTCACCTCGCAGGAAACGACACGGAAGGGCAGGGTCCGTAGGGGCGTATTGCAATACGCCCCTACGGGATCAACCCGCAGTGGGTAGAATTCACCGCTCATGTGATCAACCGCTCCCCGTAGCCTGCCGTGTACGCGCGGCGCGCGGCCACAATCGCGCCCAGTTCGTCCTCCAGCGCCTCAGCATCACCGAGGATCGCGTCCAGGTGATCGAGGTGCGCGCGCAGTTCGGCGGCGGCCTGGCGAAGCTGGTCGGCGTTGGTGCTGAACATGCCGACGATCATCGCCGCGTCGGTGCGCGCCAGGCGCGTCGCCCCGTCGAAGCCGCCCGCCGCCAGTTCCAGCAGCGCCGCATCCTCTGCCGCGCCGTCCATCGCCAGGCGCATCAGGGCGAAAGAGAGCAGGTGCGGCAGGTGGCTGGTCAGCGCTGTCAGGCGATCCTGGCGGGCGCGATCCATCCACA
>CAYNHD010000093.1:0-11482 GCA_964396775.1 uncultured Thermoflexus sp.
GGCGAAATGCCCCTCCCCCCGCCCCCCTCCCCGGCAAAGCCAGGGAGGGGGAAGGCACCGCGCCGGCGGCCAAAGTCCCCCTCTCTAGCTTGGCTGAAGCGGGGGATTTAGGAGGAGAGGCAGATGCAAACCGGCTTAAATGGGTACATACGGTGACGCGCCTGGCCCATCCCTTGCGCACCACCTCAGGTGTATCTGGCGTGCAGTGTGGGCGAAATGCCCCTCCCCCCGCCCCCCTCCCCGGCAAAGCCAGGGAGGGGGAAGACACCGCGCCGGCGGCCAAAGTCCCCCTCTCCAGCTTGGCTGGAGAGGGGGATTTAGGGGGAGAGGCGCGTACAGACAAGCGCGAACCGGCGTGCCTCTTCTCCACCCATTCTCCCTCTGCGCTCTCTGCGCCTCTGCGATTTGATCTCTCCACCCCCACCCGCCAGGCGACTCAGGACTGGATCATCGCCGCCTACACGGTTGCGCTATTGGGCTGGCTCTGGCTGGTCGCCTTCAACACCTACGACCGCTACCTGCACACGCTGGTGCCGTTCGCCCTGCTGCTCGCCGCACGCGCCCTCATCGGCGCGATCCGCTGGATCAGCGTGCGCCCCGCCCTGCACCTGGCAATGGGCGCCGCGCTCGTCGCCGCCATGCTGCCCGGCACGCTGGCCGCGCTGCGCGGCGAGGCACCCCTCGGTGGCGACCAGGGCACGCACACCGGCATTGACGCCCTGGCGGACTACCTCAACGCTGACCTAGCTGGCGAGATCGTCACCGATCACTGGCTGGGCTGGGAGCTGGCTTTCTATCTCGGCGCGACGCCGCGCGTCAGCGTCGTCTACCAGCCACGGCCCGCCGCGCTCGCCGATGAGCTATCCGGCTGCGGCTGCCGCCGTTACCTGGTCGCGCCGCACGGACCGCAGGTCGCGCCCTGGATGGCGGCGCTGGCCCGTGTGGGCGTGGCCGTTACGCCCGTCTACGGCGATGCTGGGGGGCGCTTCGCCGTCTACCGGCTGGACGCGCCCGGCGAGTATTAGGCAGCGGGGGTCAGGAAAGCTATATTCGGAGCAGTGCCTCGCAGCGAGAGGAGCGCGCAACGATGGGCCAACCCGATTCGCCCCTGCCAACGACGCTGGTCATTTTTGGCGCGTCCGGCGACCTGACCGAGCGCAAGCTGATCCCCGCCCTGTTCAGCCTGTACCGGCGCGAGCGCCTGCCGGGGCGCTTGCAGATCGTCGGCTCGGCGCGCAGCCCGTTCAGCGACGAGCAGTTTCGCGTGCACCTGCGCGACGGCGCGCAACAGTACGCCACTGAAGACTTCGACGCCGCCGCCTGGGACAGCTTCGCCGCGACGATCTCATACCTGCCCGGCGACTCCGGCGTGGCTGATGACTACACGAGGCTGGAAGTGTTTCTGCGCGAGAAGGAGGGCGGCCCGGCCAACCGGCTCTATTACCTGGCGGTCGCCCCGTCGCTCTACGCGCCCATCGTCGAGCACCTGGGCGCGGCGGGCATGGCCCGCGAAACGGACGGCTGGCGGCGCATCGTCGTCGAGAAACCCTTTGGACACGACCTGGCCTCGGCGCACGCTCTGAACGACATGATTCACCGCGTGTTCGCCGAGCACCAGGTCTACCGCATTGACCATTACCTGGGCAAAGAGACCGCGCAGAACATCCTGTTCTTCCGCTTCGCCAACACCATCTTCGAGCCGGTGTGGAACCGCAACTACGTGGATCACGTGCAGATCACTGTCGCTGAGCAGGTGGACGTGGGGTACCGCGCCCCCTACTACGACCAGGCCGGCGTGCTGCGGGATATGTTCCAGAATCACCTGCTGCAACTGCTGGCGCTGGTGGCCATGGAGCCGCCCGCCTCGTTCAACGCCGACGCCCTGCGCAACGAGAAGGTGAAGGTGCTCAGCGCCGTGCGCCCAATCGCGCCGGGCGATATGGTTCTTGCCCAGTATGACGGCTACTGCGACCTGAAGGGCGTTGCCCCTGGCTCGCGCACGCCGACCTTCGCCGCGCTCAAGCTCTACGTGGACAACTGGCGCTGGCAGGGCGTGCCCTTCTACCTGCGCTCCGGCAAGGCCCTGGCCCGCAAAGTGAGCGAGATTGTGGTCGAGTTCAAGTGCCCGCCGCACGTCATGTTCGACCGTCCCACCGACGAGTGCTTTCCGCCGAACGTGCTCTCGCTGTGCATCCAGCCGGACGAGGGCATTCATCTGCAGTTCGAGGCGAAGGTGCCCGGCTCGCAGCAGGACACGCGCTCGGTGGATATGGAGTTCCATTACCGCTCGTCCTTCGGGGGCGGCAAGCTGCCCGACGCCTATGAGCGCCTGCTGCTCGACGCGCTGCTCGGCGACGCCTCGCTGTTCACGCGCAGCGACGAGATCGAGGCCGCCTGGCGGCTGATTGACCCGATTCTGGACGGGCGGCAGGGGGCGGAGCCGCCCGTCGTGACCCGTTACGCGCCGGGCAGCATGGGGCCGGTCGAGAGCGACGGCTTCCTGGCACGCGACGGGCGTCTGTGGCGGCAGGGCTGCGAGGGCTAGGGCAAAGTGAGTGATCAGTTTGTCGGTGATCAGTTGCCAGCGATCAGGTTTCGGTGATCAGGAATACGGTTGTCGTGCTGCTCTTGCCGAAGACTGATTACTGATAGCTGATCGCTATTCCCGCGGGAGGGACTGTGCACGAACACGATCTCGAAGTCGTCGCTGACGGCGAGGCCCTGGCCCGCAAGGCTGCCGGTTACGTAAACCGCATCGCGGGCGAGGCCATCGCCGCGCGCGGGCAGTTCAGCATCGGGCTGCCGGGTGGCTCGACGCCGCGCGCTCTGTTCAAGCGGCTGGCGAGTCCCGCCTGGGCGTCGCGCATAGACTGGGCGCGCGTGCACGTTTTCTGGGGTGACGAGCGTTGCGTCCCGCCCGATCACGCTGAGAGCAATTACCGCCTGGCACGCGAAACGCTGCTGGACCGCGTGCCGCTGCCGCCGGAGCACAGTCACCGCATCGCGGGCGAGCTGGCCCCCGCTGAGGCCGCCCGGCGCTACGAGGCGGAGCTACGTGCGTTCTTCGCCGGCGGCGAGCCAGCGACGCCACAGCCCTGCTTCGACCTGCTGCTGCTGGGCATGGGCGAGGACGGGCACACCGCCTCGCTGTTCCCCGGCACGGCGGCCCTGCACGAGACGGCGCGTTGGGCGGTGGAGAACTACGTCCCCCGGCTGGACTCCTGGCGGGTCACGCTGACAGTCCCGGCCATCAACGCGGCGGGGCATGTGCTGTTCCTGGTGAGCGGCGCGGCCAAAGCTGAGGCGCTGCGGGCGGTGTTGCACGGCCCGCGCCAGCCGGAAATCTACCCCGCGCAGCTTATCCGGCCCCAAGCGGGGCGGCTGCTCTGGCTGGTGGATCGGGCAGCGACCACGCGCCTGTGAGCGGCGGGGTGTATGTCATTTCTGGGGCAAAAGATCACCGCTGAGGCGCAGAGAGCGCAGAGAAAAGATAGTGTGGAGAGGGTGCTAGTTCTTCTCCGCGTCCTCTGTGTCTCTGTGGTTCAGGCATTTCGCCCCCATCGTGAGAGGCCGTTTGAGAGGTATCTTTACCCTTATCCCCGGCCCTTCTCCCGCAGGCGAGGGAAGGGAGAAAGGACTGCTCTTGAAGTCCCTCCCCGCGGGCGGGGAGGGATTTAGGGTGGGTTGCAGGCCTTTTCAAACGGCCTCTGAGATGCACCCTGAGCGGCGCATGTTCTTGCACTACGCCCCGTCCGGCACTACACTTAAGGTACCTACAAATACCCGTGTGTACCAGGTAGAGGAGAGAAGCAGATGTTTCGGAAAGCCACTTTTGCAGGGCTGCTCCTGATCGCCATGCTCGCCGTCTCGTTTCTGCCGGCGGGTGCGGCGGGGCCGGTGTACCCGGACCTGCCCGACCTGGGCGGTCAGGAGATCGTGATTGCCGTCGAGAACCTGTACACGCCGTTCCAGTTCGAGAATCCCCAGACGGGCGAGATCATGGGCTATGAGTACGACCTGATCGAGGAAATCTGCTGGCGCATCAACTGCACGCCGGTCTACGAGTACGTCTCCTGGGACGTGATGATCACCTCCGTCAGCGAAGGTCAGTTCGACATGGGCATGACCGGCATCAGCATCACCGAGGAGCGCCAGCAAGTCCTCGACTTCAGCGACCCTTACATCAACATGGACCAGTACCTCCTGGCCCGCGCCGACGAAGACCGCTTCGCCAGCATGGAGGAGTTCGTCGCCAACCCCGACCTCATCCTCGGTGTGCAGCAGGGCACGTCCGGCTTCTTCCTCACCCAGGATGTCGTGCCTGAGGAACGGCGCATCGTCTACACCGAGTTCGGCGCGCTCGTCCAGGCGCTCATCGTCGGCGATATTGACGCCATGCCCGCCGACGCTTCTGCCGCCGCCGGGTTCAAGAGCACCACCGGCGGAGCCGTCCAGCTGGTCGGCGAGCCTATCGCCAAAGACGAGTTCGGCCTGATCTTCCCTAAGGGCAGCGACCTTGTGGCCCCCATCAACGCCGCCATCGCCAGCGTCAAGCAGGACGGCTTCCTCGACTTCCTCTACTTCAAGTGGTTCTTTGACTATGTTCCCGAAACCGGCGAACTCTACGCCGGCCTGCCCGACCTGGGCGGTCAGGAGATCGTGATCGCCGTTGAGAACCTGTACCTGCCCTTCCAGTTCGAAGAAGCCACGACGGGCGAGATCATGGGCTATGAGTACGACCTGATCGAGGAAATCTGCTGGCGCATCAACTGCACGCCGGTCTACGAGTACGTCTCCTGGGACGTGATGATCACCTCCGTCAGCGAAGGTCAGTTCGACATGGGCATGACCGGCATCAGCATCACCGAGGAGCGCCAGCAAGTCCTCGACTTCAGCGACCCTTACATCAACATGGACCAGTACCTCCTGGCCCGCGCCGACGAAGACCGCTTCGCCAGCATGGAGGAGTTCGTCGCCAACCCCGACCTCATCCTCGGTGTGCAGCAGGGCACGTCCGGCTTCTTCCTCACCCAGGATGTCGTGCCTGAGGAACGGCGCATCGTCTACACCGAGTTCGGCGCGCTCGTCCAGGCGCTCATCGTCGGCGATATTGACGCCATGCCCGCCGACGCTTCTGCCGCCGCCGGGTTCAAGAGCACCACCGGCGGAGCCGTCCAGCTGGTCGGCGAGCCTATCGCCAAAGACGAGTTCGGCCTGATCTTCCCTAAGGGCAGCGACCTTGTGGCCCCCATCAACGCCGCCATCGCCAGCGTCAAGCAGGACGGCTTCCTCGACTTCCTCTACTTCAAGTGGTTCTTTGACTACCAACCGACCGGGTAAGGCCGGCGGCGCACTAACCTTCGGGGCGGGCGTAATTGAGCACCCGCCCCGATTGTTTTACCCGGTGCGGTTGTGCTGCCAGGGACCACCATCCTTTGCCCGCGCCCCGCGAACCCTTTACAATAACGGTTACAGTTGCGGGCGGAAATGTGCGACACTGCGCCGCAGGCGCGGCAAGCCAATCAGACGGGGGAGCGTGAGGGATGAACCTCAGCGAGCAGACTACTAACGGCGTGGTCGTCATTATCCTGAACGGGCGCATTGACACGGACGGCGCAGTGGCGCTTGACCAGGCATTGCGCGCCAGACTGGAAGCGGATCAGTACCGGATCGTGCTCGACATGGCGGGGGTGCTGTACGTCAACAGCGCCGCTCTGCGCAGCCTGGCCGAGGCGATCCTCACCTGCCGCGAGCATGGGGGCGATCTGAAACTGGTGGCCTTGCAGCCCAAAGTGCGGCGCGTACTGCAAATCGTGGGCTTCGACCGCTATTCGGCCATCTACGAGACGCAGCAGGCGGCGCTGGCCGATTTCTGACCCGCAGAGCATCACCACAGAGCGTCACCGCAGAGACGCAGAGGACGCGGAGAAGAACATAAGATTCAGAAAGTACAAGAATGTACTTACCTGTCTTTCCACTGCTTTCTCTGCGCCTCTGCGGTTCCAGGAACCCTCCCCAACGTAAGGGGCGCGTGCAAAACCTGTCAGGCGGTAGGGGCGCTGCTCTGCTGCGCCCCCGTAGGGGCGTATTGCAATACGCCCCTACGGGACCTCACCTCGCTGGGTGTCAAGCGAGTCACTGACAACCTTTGCACACACCCGCGTGAGACGCCGGGGGGCGTCTCACGCGAAAAGATGTTACAATCAGAATGTCCCACCTACAACGCAGCAGCAGTACGGCAGGCGTGCAGACTGGCAGCGCGCGGGTTTTAAGGAACCTTTAACAGGGTTTAACGAAACTGCCATGACAGCTACCCGAAGCGCGCTATGATCAGGTCGTGCTCAGCCGCTCGGTAGGGGAACGCCCTCATGAAGAAAATCCTGCTGGTCGAAGACGACGATACGCTGCGCAAGACGCTGGCCTACAACCTCTCTCAGGAAGGCTACAAGGTCTTCCAGAGCGGCGACGGGGCCGAAGCCCTTGACCTGGCGCGCGACAACGCGCCCGACATGATCGTGCTGGACGTGATGCTGCCCACGCTCGATGGCCTGTCGGTCTGCCGCATCCTCCGCAACGAGTCCGATGTCCCCATCGTCATGCTGACGGCGCGCGGCAGCGAAGTGGATCGCATCGTCGGCCTGGAGCTTGGCGCGGACGATTACATCGTCAAGCCGTTCAGCCTGGGCGAGTTCCTGGCCCGCGTGCGGGCCATCCTGCGCCGCGCCCCCTCGGCGCGCGCGGTCGTAGACCGTCTGGAGAGCGGCGACCTAGTGCTAGACTTAATCGCCCGCAAAGCCACGCGCGGCGGCAAAGAGCTACGCCTGACCCATAAGGAGTTCGACCTGCTGGCTACGTTGATGCGCAACAAGGGGGCCGTGCTCTCGCGCGACCTGCTGCTGGACCGCGTGTGGGACTACGACTACAGCGGGCAGACGAAAACGGTGGACGTGCACGTGCGCTGGCTGCGCGAGAAGATCGAAGACGAGCCATCACGCCCGCGCCGCATCGTCACCGTGCGCGGCGTTGGGTATCGCTTCGAAGGGTAGGCTGCCTCCCTATGCTTCCCTGGATCATCGCCATCCTCGCGCTGCTGACTGCCTTCGTCCTGGCCGTTCTGGTGCTGCGTCTGCGTGCGGACGTTCGCGCGGGGACGGCGAACCGCGCTCACCAGCAGCAAGTCCATGCCCAGGCTTCGGCGCAGGCTGAGCTGCTGAAGAACGCGATCATGAAGGGCGTTGAGGACGCTCTGCTCATCCTCGACACGAACCTGACCATCGTTGAGACCAACGAGGCCGCGCAAAGGATGTTCGGCCAGCAACTGGCCGGCAAGACGCTGATGAGCGCGCTGCGCCAGCCCGACCTGGAAGCCCTCTTCCACGACGCGCGCCGCGTGCGCAGCGAGACGGTCGAGCGGCGCATCGAGCTAAACCACCGCATCTTCCACGCGCGCGCGCTGGCGCTGCCAGCGTCTGGCGTTGAGTTCGAGATCATGACTCTGCGCGATGTGACGCAGCTTCAACGGCTGGAACGCGCCCGCCGCGAGATGGTGTCGAACATCTCGCACGAGCTAAGCACGCCGATCACGTCCATCGGCCTGCTGGCCGAAACCCTGCTCAATGTCGCCGAGCGCGAGAAGCCCAAGCGCCTGCGCAAAATGGCGAAGGACATCCGCCGCGAAACGGACACGCTGATGCACCTGGTTCAGGAGATGCGCGACCTGTCGCTGATCGAGTCCGGCCAGATGCCCATCCGCCTGACGCCCACGCCCCTGCTGCCCATTGTCACCAGCACCCTGCAACAGCTTGAGTCGCTGGCCGAGAACAAGCAGCAAGCCGTGACTGTTGAGGTGCCCGCTGACATCGCTGTGCTGGCCGATGAAGTGCAGATTCAGCGCGCGCTGAAAAACATCCTCCACAACGCGATCAAGTTCACGCCCACTGGCGGGCACATTCGGATCAGCGCCCGGCGCGGCGACGCCGAAGCGGTGCTCGCTGTCTCCGATGACGGCCCTGGCATCCCCGCCGAAGACCTGTCGCGAATTTTTGAGCGTTTCTTCCAGGTGGATCGAGCGCGGCGCGAGGGCACCGGGCTGGGGCTGGCCATTGTGCGCCATATCGTGCGCGCGCACGGCGGGCGCACCTGGGCCGAGAGCGTTCAAGGAGAAGGGGCCACGTTCTACATCGCCCTTTCCCTGGCCGGGGCCGAGCCTGCAGACACCCCCGACACCCCGGACGTTTCCTGAGCGTCCCCGCGGCCTGGTGATTGGTGATTGGTTCTTGGTTGTTGGTAGAACGCAGGCGGTACGAACCTGCCTTGACCAATCACCAAGAACCAACCACCAGAAGCTCGAAGACGTGGTCTGCAAGAACAAGAGGTACGACCCGCCTTGACCAATCACCAAGAACCAATAACCAAAAACCAACCACCAACAACCCTCTCCGTCACAGCCAGGGCAGCACTTCGCGCACCTGGTTGGGCACGCTGCCAGGCGCGAATTCCTGGGCCAGCGCCGACCGCCCGATGGCCCCTTCCCAGGCCACCAGACCGTAGCCGCGCGCGTAGTAGTAACGCTCGAACGGCGGCTCCTGGGGCTTGCCGCCTGCGTCGTTGTACGCCGCCAGCACCGCCACATCCTTCAGCGTGACGCCGCTTGACAGGGTGAATGTCTTGTGCACCGCCTCCAGCGCAACCCACGTGACGTGGACAAACGTCTTGCCCGGCACAGCAGCGCCGTCGCTCTTGCGGCGGAACACGACCTGCGGCATCCGCTGGAACGGCACGCCAACGGTCATCTTGCGCGGAATCCAGGGGCTGCCGTACTGCCCGTTTTCAGTCAGCGTGTAGACTTCGCCGCCGCCGGGCGAGGTGTCGGTACCCCGGTAGATGAAGTGCTCGTCCGCCCACAGTTCTTCCCACTCGCCGTGCTTGACGTGGTAGAACTTCGCGCCCTCGGTCTGCGTCTGCACGCGCTGACGAGCGCCGCCGATCCAGTCGCAGGCCAGCTCGTACACGCGCCCGTCGCCGCGCAGGAACTCCAGCATGTCATACGTCTGGCTGGGGTCCACCACGTCAATCAGCGCGAACAGGTCATAGTCGAAGAAGCGGCCCTGCGGATCGCGCCCCTTCCACGTGCTCTTGTGCGGGCCAGGGGCCTGGGGAGCGGTCAGCAGCAGCGACAGTTCGGCTACGTCGCCTGGCTTGACGGGCGGCAGCGGCACGCTGTCCGGCCCGTCCAGCTTGTCATCGCTGAAGAAAGCCAGGGCGTAGCCCGGCCCCCAGGTCGTCGTGCCGGTGTTGCGCACGCGCCACGTCTTGACGAAGGCTTCGCCGGGCTGCAACGCCGCCCCGTCGGGGATGGTCACATCGGCGACGTAGCTTAGCTCGCTCAACTGCGGCCTCGGCTGCGCCGGATCGCTGACCTGAATGAGCGCGTACAGATCGAACTCGAAGAAGTCGCCCTGCGGGGTGCGCGGCTTCCACGTGCTGCGCTGCAAGCCCGGCTTGTCCGGCGCGACGAGCGGTACCGACACCTCCACCACATCGCCCGGCGCGGCGGGCGGCAGCGGCACGCTCTCCGGGCCGCCCATGCGCTCGTCGCCGAAAAAGGCCAGGGCATAGCCCGGCCCCCAGGTCGTCTCGCCGGAGTTGCGCACGCGCCACGTCTTGACAAACGGCTCGCCGGCCTCCATCACCGTCTCGTCGAGGACCGTGACATCAGCGAGCCAGCGTAGCTCGTCCAGCTTCTGCGCGGGAGCCGCCGCGCGCGGCACCTGAATTTCGGCGTACTGCTCGAAGTCAAAGGGCTTGCCAGCGGCGTTCGCCAGCTTCCAGGTGCTGCGGTGACGCCCGGCCCGTTTCGGCGCGCGCAACCGCACCGACAACTCGACGACCTCCCCCGGCTTGACCGCGCGTGGCAGCGGCACGCTCTCCAGGCCGCCCATCTGCTCGTCGGCGGCGAAGCGCAGCGCGTAGTCGGTCGTCCAGGTCGTCGTGCCGGTGTTGCGCACGCGCCACGTCTTGACGAATGATGCACCCGGCTTGACGACGGTGCCATCGGGCACGGTCACATCGGCCACATAGGATGCTTCGTCAAACGCGGCGACGGCCTTGACCGCGATCTCGGTGTAGAACGTACTGGGGAATGGCGGGCCGTCCGGCCCGCGAAGCTGCCACGTGCTGCGATGGCGGCCCGCCTGGGCGGGCGCGGTCAGCTTGACGCTGACGTTGGCCGTCTGGCCGGGCAGCACGGGCACACCCGACAGCGGGGCCTCGTCCGGCCCGCCCATCCGGTCTCCCCCGGCGAAGACGAGCCTGGTGCCCGCATCCCAGGGCGTGCGGCCCGTATTGCGCAACCGCCAGGTCTTGGTGAAGACCTGGCCTGGCTGCATCTGCGTCCCGTCGGGAATGGTCACGTCCGCCACAAAGGACGCCTCGCTGAACGAGGGAACCGCCCCGGTGCGAAAGAAAGGCTCCGGGTCTGTCACGTCGTCTACCGTGTAGTTGGCCAGGCCGTGCCCGATGTGTTGCAGCGTGAGATGCAGGTGAATGCCTGTCGAGAAGCCGGTCGTGCCGGCGACGCCGATCTTCTGCCCGGCCAGCACAAACTGGCCCTCGCGCACGCTGGTCGCCGACAGGTGACCGTACCATGTCACATAAGTCTGGTCGTCCCAGGCGTGCACAATGCGCACATAGTGGCCGTAGCCCTGCCCGCTGAAGCCCACCCGGTCTACGATGCCGCGCTGGGCGGCGAACACGGCCACCGGGTTGCCCTGGGCGTCAATGGCCATCAGGTCTACGCCCTCGTGAAGCTGCTTCTTGGTGGGGGCGAAGGCATAGGTACGCGGCGCGTTGAAACGGTCGCTGATGACCAGGCTGCGCGCCACAGGGTTGACGAGGAAAAAGGGAGGCAGAGCGGACATGGGAGAGACTCCTTGTCAGCGTCAGCATTCAATCAAGGGTTTGGGCAAATGCTGTTGCTCAGATACTAAGGGAAATCTTGCGGTCGCGCAATGGGTCTCTGATCCGCGCGCCTTCCAGAGCTTCGTAGGGGCGTATCGTGATGCGCCCTGCGCCAAAGGCGGCAGGGAAGCAAGCAGACTTCCGAAGTTTCGGAAACTTCGGAAGTCTGGTTCTGCGCCCTGAGAGGCCGTTTGAGAGGTGTCTTTATCCCCATCCCCGGCCCTTTCCCCGCAGGCGAGGGAAGGGAGAAAGGACTGCTCTTGAAGTCCCTCCCCGCCTGCGGGGAGGGATTTAGGGTGGGGTTGCAGGCCTTTTCAAACGGCCTCTGAGCGTCACCTCCCCCCTGCTGGCCTTTCCCCTGGCAAGATCAGTTCTGGGGCGGACAGGCATTGAGCGAACGTGAAACCAGGCGAACGTCTCACATCTAGCCTCACCCCCCCAGCCCCCCCACGTGGTGGAGAGGGGGAGTCAGGCTGCCAGCAAGTCCCCTCTCCACGACGTGGGGAGGGGATTTAGGGGTGGG
>CAYNHD010000094.1:0-11480 GCA_964396775.1 uncultured Thermoflexus sp.
CCGGCCAAGCCAGGGAGGGGGAAAACACCCCAACCAGCGATCAAAGTCCCCCTCTCTAGCTCTGCTGGAGAGGGGGATTGAGGGGGTGAGGCGTATGCGCCCCCCGCGCAGGCCCGGATCAGGCGGTTTCCAGCAGGGCGGCCAGGCCCAGCTTGCGCAGGCGCTCCGGCGTGGGCACCCCGTCGCGATCCCAGCCCATGATGCGGTAATACTCGTCGAGCATCGGCTCCAACTCGACCACGTGCCCCGCCGCCGGACCACCGGCCATCGGCTGGGTCAGGTTGCGGGCGGGCAGCGTGTCCTGGGCGCGGGCGAAGCCCTCGCGCACGTTGAACAGCCGTGCCAGCGTCGAGACGCGCTCGCCGAGCAGTTGCAGGTCAGCGGCGGTGGGATAGTCGAAGCCGGTCGCCGCCGTGACAAGCTGCCACAGTTCTTTGAGCGTCATGCCGTAGCCGGGGAACAGGCACAGGCAGGCGCTGTCCCAGGCGGCGGTGTCGGCCTGCGTGTCGCGGAAAAGCTGCGGCTTGCCCTCGATGACCAGCGGATCGGCGGCCCCGCTGAACAGTTCGCCGAGCGGTGCGCCGCGCAGGTGGCACGCGCCGCGCTCCGAGACGGCGTAGGCCAGGGCCGTGCCTTTGGCCGCGCTGGGGTGGTAGGCGGGCATCTCCAGCCCCTTGGCGTGCATGGCGAACGGCTTGCCCGGCGGGTAACGCTCGGCGATGGCGGCCACACCCTGGGCCAGCCATGCGCCGCAGCCCTCGACTCTGGCCATCTTCTCGACCAGGGCCTCGGCGGCAGCGCCGTCGCCCCAACGCGGCTCGATCCCGTCCAGTTCCTGGGCGCTGATCAGCCCACGCTGGAACAGCTCCATGACGAAGCCGATCACCCCGCCGACGCTGATCGTGTCCATGCCGTACTCGTCGCACCACCAGTTGAGGCGGATGATCGCCTCGCGGCTGCCGATGGCGCAGTTCGGCCCCAGGGCGAAGATCGTCTCGTACTCCGGCCCTTCGATCACCTTGCCGTCGTCCAGCGGGATCGTCCACTTGCCGCAGCCGATGGGACAGCCGAAGCAGGCGTAGTCCTTCTTCCAGTTGTGGGCGCGAAAGGCCGCGCCGGACACTTCGTCGGCCTCCTCGAACTGCCCGTCCTGGAAGTTGCGCGTGGGCAGCGCGCCCATCACGTCAATGATCTCCAGGATGTTGGCCGTGCCCTCGCGGGTCAGCAGCGTCGTCTTGCTGGACATGCGCACGGCGCGATAGGCGAGTTGCAGGGCGCGCTCGTACTTCTCCTTGTCGAAGACGCGCACCGGGCGGCTGCCGCGCGTGACGATGGCCTTCAGCCGTTTCGACCCCATCATCGCGCCGACGCCGCCGCGCGCCAGGGCGCGCGTCTCGTTGAAGATGCCCGCCACATTGCGCAACTGCTCGCCCGGCGGGCCGATGACCAGCGACTGCCAGTCGTGGCCGAAGTCGGCGCGCAGGCGCTCGGTCGCCTCGGTGATATTGGTCCCCCACAATGACTCAGCCGGGCGCAGTTCAACTGCTTCGTTGTCGATGACCAGCATGACCGGCGAGTCGGCGGCACCGGTGACCACCAGCGCGTCGTAGCCGGCGTACTTGAGCATCTGCCCCCAGTAGCCGCCGCAGTAGGCGTCGAAGTAGGTGCCCGTGGCCGGGCTGCGCGTGGTGACGCCGAAGCGCCCCGCCGTCGGCGCGGTCGTGCCGGTCAGCGGGCCGTTGTGGAAGACCAGCATGTTGGCGGGGGAGAGCGGATCGGTGCCCGGTGCCTGCTCGGTGTAGAGCAGCCACGCGCCCAGCCCCTTGCCGCCCAGCAGCAGCGGCATCATGTCGGCGGGCAGCGGCGTGGTGCTGATCTGGCCGCTGGTCAGGTCTACGCGCAGGATGCGGTCGCAGTAAGCCCGTTGGGTGAGGTCCATGCTCGCTCTCTCCTAGTCGGTCAGCGGATCGAACGCTTTGCGCTCGTCAATGAAGATGGCGTCAGTCGGGCAGATGCGCGCGCATTCGGGCGCGCCGCCGCACAGATCGCACACCACCGGGTACCAGGGCAGTTCCTTCTCCGGCGCGGCGGGCGTGCCGCTCCCGATGATGCGCACGCCCTCGTCTGAATGGACGATGACCTGCGTCGGGCAGATCTCGACACACTTGCCGCAGTTGTCGCAACGCTCGACCAGCAACTCGACCGCGCCGCTTTCGGGGTGCCAGCGCAGGGCGTCGGTCGGGCAGACATCAATGCACTTGCGACACAGCGTGCAGAACATGACCTTGAACTGCCCGTGTTGCGCGCCGGGATCAATGCGCAGGCGGGCCTGGTGCGTGCCGTAGCTCCCCCCGTCGTGGCTGGCGACGCAGGCGACGACGCACAGGTTGCAGCCGGTGCATTGGGCCGGGTGCGCCTTCAGCTTGACGTACTCCCACACCTCGCCGCGCAGGGCCTCGTCCACCGTCCAGCCCTGGTGAGCGATGCCGCACAACTGCTCGATCATGCGCTGCGGGTTCGGCGACTTGGTGACGTTGCGGCCCATCAGGCAGCCCGCCGCGCCCGCTTCCTGCGCCTCGGCGTAGAGTTCCAGCGCGTCGCGCTCGTTGTCGGAGCGCGCGCCGCCCAGCACCAGCACCGGCACGTCCGCCGCCTGCACCAGCGCGCGGAAGCTGTCCACATCGCCGGTGTAGGGGATTTTGAGCGCGTCCGCGCCGATCTCCACCGCTTCGCGCGCGCCCAGGGTGAGCAGCTCGACCAGATTCGCGCCGGTCACCTGGCCACCGTAGGCGATTGGCTCGATGATGCAGGGCAATCCGGCGCGGCGGCACTCGTTGACGAAGCGGGCGCACTTGTCCACGCCCTCGGCCTCGATGCGGTCGGTGTAACCGACGAACAGGTAGATGGTGATCGCCGACGCGCCCAGGGCGACCGCCTGCTCGGCGGTGAGCATCTTATAGTTGCGCAGCAGCCGCTGCGGGACGGCGTTGGCCACGTTCGACGTGCCCAGGCGCGGCATGTTCATCCAGTCCGCGCGGACGATCAGCGCCGGGCCGTCGCGCCCCTGGAAGAGCGGCGCCAATCGCACCGCCTGGCCGGGGCTGAGCAGAATGCCATCCACGCCGCCGCGAATGACCGCTTCGGTGACCGGGCGAAGCTGGACGACGTTGGGCGTCACGTCGCTCATGTAACCGTGATCGGCGGCGACGCACACCGCGCGCCCGTCGCCGTGCCGGTTGAACAGGCGATCCATGCGAGCCTGCAAGCCTGCTTTCATGGCGTCCCTCCTAGGCTGGTTCGGGCACGGAGCCGTGCACGAGCGTCCCGAAGGCGGCCACGAGCGCCGCCGGGTCCGCGCTGGCGAAGACGCGCGCATCCAGCCAGAGGCCCGCCGCGCCGATGGTCAGCGCCTCGTTGAGCGTCGCGTCCGCCGGGTCGAGCGACTCCGCCCTGACCCACACGGGCAGGCCGGCGGCCATCGTCAGGATGGTGCGCAGCGAGTCCGCGCCGGGCCAGGGGATGACCACGCCATCCGCCCCGCACTCGACGCTGTACGAGACACCCAGTTCAATCGCCTTGCTGCGCAGCACGACGCGCGGGCCGATCGGCTGCACGTCGGTGATCAGCGGCAGGCCGAGCGGCGTCCCCGTGAGGGCGTACTGCACGACTTCCTGCAGGCAGCCGGCCTCGATATCCTCGTCGTGGCCGAGCAGCACATGGGCCACCAGCGCGCTCGCGCCGAGGTCGAGGGCGTCGGCGGGATCGAGCAGGGGGATGTGGAAGATGGTTTCGGGCGGCAGCACGAAGTCCTCGCCGCGCAGGGCGTTCGTCCAGCCGGCGCGGACGAGCAGGGCCGCGTCGGTGCGGGTGCGCCCGCCCAGGCGACGGGCCTGGCCGGGGCTGGTGACGAGGCCATCGGCCAGGGGCAGCACCGGCTCCACCGCCGGGGCGAAGCGTTCCAGGCCGGGCAGCGCACCCAGGGCCAGCCCCGCGCTGGTATCCACCACCAGGCTGCGCCCGTCGGCGGGACGGACGAACTCGTTGATCCGGTACAGCTTGTTGTCCATGGCCTCTCCTTTGCGCTCCAGCGGCGGGCCGCGCCCTGCCCGCGCGCCCCCATTATACCGCCCCTGGCGGGCCGGTGGGGACGGGCGGGGGCGACAAATGGAACGATTTACCGCGCGATTCGGCACTGTTTGCGTGGGGGTGGGGGAGGGGAGAGGTGGGACGCTCACTCGTCTCCTATCCTAAGACTCTGGCTGCGAACTATCGTTAGTCACCTGAGACTGCACATGTTAGAATACCCGTGGTATGGTCATGTCATGCTGTGAAATTCAGCACAAACCTCAAGGAACTCGGTATGTCCAAGAAGGAACCAACTGTCTCTGAACGACGACACTACAGCGTTCGGAATGTTCAAGCAGCTAAGCGAATAGCGTTAGCGTGGTTGATGGACTTTGAGCTGCAGAATGCCGTGGATTTCGGACTCCCTGAAGTTGACGATCGGTATCACATCTGGCGAGTGCCATTACTTGGCAAGAGCAGCCAAGTTAGGGTGGGGGAGATTGTCATAGATGCGCGAAATTCACTCATTCTCAGAGACAAGTCAACCAGCCCCGAGGTAATTGAAGCGCGGCTCCTCGGCAGACCCGCTTCGGCAACTGGGAAATCAGTCGTCAGCAAGAAGACTTATGACCTGTCGACATTGCGCAACATAGTTGCTCTGGGCGATAGCGAGGACGTGCTACAGGACTTGCCTGCTGACAGCGTTCATCTCGTATTCACGTCACCACCTTACTACAATGCTCGTCCTGAATACACTGACTACGTAACTTACGAAGAGTATCTTCTAAAGATGCGCAAGGTGATCCGACAAGTCCACCGGGTGTTGTCTGAAGGACGATTCTTTGTGATGAACGTTGCACCTGTATTGGTACGACGCACAACACGAAATGAGTCATCCAGGCGATTGGCTGTTCCCTTTGACATGCATCGCATTTTCACTGAAGAAGGCTATGATTTCTTGGATGACATCATTTGGGAGAAACCCGAAGGTGCAGGTTGGGCCACAGGACGCGGACGCCGTTTTGCGGCTGATCGCAATCCTCTTCAATATAAGCCCGTCCCTGTAACTGAGTATATCTTGGTATATCGAAAGAAAACATCCAAGTTGATTGATTGGAATATAAGGACGCATCCGCAACCCAAAGTGGTCGAGGAGTCTAGGATCGGGGACGACTACGAACGAACAAACATCTGGCGAATATCACCAGCATATGACAGACGCCATCCAGCGATTTTCCCAGTTGAACTGGCCGAAAGAGTGATTTCATACTATTCTTTCAAACAGGATGTGGTTCTCGATCCTTTCGCCGGTATCGGTACAGTAGGCGAAGCCGCGGTTAAGCTTGGGCGGAGGTTCATACTAATCGATAACGAGCGTGATTATATCGAAGTCATCCGAGAGAGAGCAAAGGCTTGGTTGGGTTCTTCAGTCGCAGATGTACTGACGATCAACTGTCTGCCAATTGATGGCTCAGGCATGCTGTTTTGAGAGGTAACCGAAAAATGTCCCCGTCCCGAATTGAGAACTTGAGTGATCTGCTTTCTTCGGATTCCCTTAAGCTCCTTTCTTCCAGCGGCAACGCGTTGGTTCAGCAAATCGGGATCGATGTCGTGCGGGGAGTTGTCCTCGAAGTGCTTTGCGGAAAGAACCTTCGCGATGCAACAGAAGTCCTGACTCGCAGGCGTATTGCTGCCCTCAATCTGGCGATGATGAACTTCTTTCTACGCGGAATAGCGGTCTCGGAGGACTTTGTTCAACAGCTTCCCTTCCTTGCAGCAGATAGTCTTGCGCGAAACCGCCTGAGCAGATCTGAGCGCTGGTTGTCATACTGGGTCTTGGGATTGACCCATAAAGCCTTTCAAAATGTGCTTCGAGACGATCCCAATCGAATCGCAGAGTACAGAGATCAGTATATCGAGACTTGTCGGGAGGTAATCGAAGGCTATACGCAAGAATATGGTGAATTGACAGGGCATATTGAGCTCTCGTCTGGCCTCAAAGCAGAGCTGAACTGGCTGCTAATGACTTACCTGCTGAACACGGTGGGTTCGGAGACACTGACGATTCGGGGTTCAGAGAAGTCCGCCTATGGAAAGCTCTTTGAGAAACTAATCCTGGGAGCACTCCTTCATGTTCTGGGCTTCAGGCACATATTAGAAGGTGAACCAGGAGCGTACAAGAGAGTCTTCTGGCTGTCGTCACGAGGCACAAAAAGAGAAAGCGATGCGACGCTGTTGTATGAACCAGGCAGAGCTGTTCGCTTTGACATAGGTTTTATCGGCCGTGGCAATACTGAGATTTCACTAGACAAGGTATCCCGATTTGAGCGACACCTGGAGCTAAATGACGAGCACTGGTATGTATCGACAATCATCATTGTTGACACCATAGGCCCAGGTAGCACCATAGTCGCACTTGCAGAGAGCATTGATGGATGTATTGTTCAGATGAGCGGAGCTTATTGGCCGCAGCAAATAGCCCGGGAATTGAGTCGAAGTCTCGGTTTCCGACATCCCCTCCTTGATATGAAGCATTCAGAAATCAGAGGCTTTCTGGCCGAAAGAATGCGCGATGCTCCTCTTGAGGACTTCATAGGTCTTCAAGCAGCCGACACTGGCAATGATGACATGCCCGAAGAAGAACTGTAGGCCTCTGTATTTCAAATACCTATCTTTCCTCCGCACACACACCCACCCCCAGAAGCGCGATCCCCACGCCCCGACCGCGCTCCCTACGCCCCCGCCGCCCCTCACCACCACAGGGGCGTGAACTCGCGGCGCAGGATCGCCTGCACCCACAGGCCATAGAGCCGCCCGGCGCTCAGGAAGCGCCCCCCCGCGTCGGTGCGCTCGGCGGGCAGCGGGTAGCGCGCCTCGACCAGGGCCACGGCCAGCCCGTCCGCCTCGCTCTCGACCACCGACGCGCTCACCGTCGCGCCGAACTCCTCGGCCAGCACGATGTCGGGCCGCGTGGAGAGCCGGAAGTCCGCGATGCGCCCGGCCAGCACGTCGGCGGCGGCCTGCGCGGTCGGCGCGTCGGCGTAGACCAGCCCGATCAGGTGCACCTGGTCGTTCCCCTCCTGGCGGTCGGCCAGGGCGGCCAGCGTGTAGGGCGGCAGCGGGCCGAGGTCGGCGGCGGGCATCGCCAGACCAAGCTGCGTCGGGTCGCCGGCCACTTGCAGCGCCTCCCCGCCAAAGAACAGCGCCTGGATGAGCAGGCCGTCGGGCGCGGTGACGGCCCCGGCCAGCGCGCGGTAGGCCGGATCGTCGGCCAGCGAGGGCAAATCGCCCTGAGCCGCGCCGATGATGCCGTTGATCAGCGCCCAACTGCGCGCGTTCGCCAGGGCGTCCGGCAGCAGCGCGATTCGCGCCGCCGCGCCGAGGTGCCCGCCGAACGGGTCGGTGGGGTCGCGATCCGCAACCGAGATCGCCAGGTCGTCGAAGCGGTGCCAGACGGTCACCCCGCTCACCTCCGCCTGGCTGAAGTCGCGGGCCCCCAGCGCCGCGCCAATCGCCCCGGCGTCGAAATCGCCGCCCAGCAGCAGCCCCACGTCCGGCGGGTCGCCAAACTCCAGGCTGCGATCCACGTCGAGCAGCCACTCGAAGCCGACCGCAGCAGCCATCTGCCCCGTGCTGGCGAAGACGTAGCTCAGTGCTTCGGGGCCGGCGGCGAGGCGCATCAGCATTCCGGGGAGCGGCACGGCGGTCATCAACAGGTTCGCGTTGCCGAGATCGCGCAGCAAGGTGATTCCCTCGGCCTCATACAGCGCCGCGTAGTCGGTATAGCGGACGGTCGCCCAGCCGCCGTCGGCGAGGACGGCGCTCTGCGGCACGCCGGCCAGCATCGCCAGCAGCGGGGAAGGAGTCGAGTCGTCCTGGGCGAGGGCGCTCGCGCCGGGCAGAAGCGCCAGCAGCAGAGCGAGTAACAGGGACAGTCGGGCGTTCATGGCATCCTCCTTTAGGGTGACGCCTAAGCTTACCCCCACCCCTTGCCAGCGGCAAGGCGACAGAGCCGGGGCATGCCGCCCATCCCCCCGCGCGGCGAATGTGCTATGATCAAGGTGTACCGCCTGTGCCCGCGCACCCTGCGAAAGCGCCGCCCATGTCCATCACCGCTCCCGCTCTTGCCATGCTTCACCAGCAGATCTTCGACGCACTGCCCGATGGCGTCGTCGTGGCCACGCTGGACGGGCACGTGCGCGCCGTCAACCCGGCGCTGTGCCGGATGCTCGGCTGCGCCCGCGACGAACTCATCGGCCTGCCGCTGAGCGCGTTCCTGGCCCTGCCGGACGAGGACGACGCCACGCCGGTGCTGGAGGTCATTCGCCAGGGGGCGGCGGTGTCGCTCAACCTGGTGCGCAAGGATGGCACGCCCGTCTCCGTCGAGCTACGCAGTGCGCGCTTCGACCACGACACGGGGCCGCACCTGTTGATCACCATGCGCGATGTGACCGAGCAGCTTCAGCGTTACCAGCGGCTCATCCGCAACGAGCACGAGAAGCGCCTCATCGCCGAGGGGCTGCGCGGCATCCTCGACGTGCTCAACTCCGAGCGCCCGGCGGGGGAGATTCTGGAGTTCATCATGGTCGAGGCGCAGCGCCTGCTCAAGGCGGGCGCGGTGGCCATCTTCCGGCTGCGCGATGACGTGCTCGACCTGGAGGCGGCGCGCGCGCTGCCCCCCGACTACGTGGCGCGGATGCAGGTGCCGCTGGGCGTGGGGGCCATCGGTACGGCGGTTGCCGAGCACCGGCCCATCTACGTGCCGGACATGCGCTCGGTGCTGCCCGCCTACGAGCAGTTGGGCGACCGGCGGCGCTATGACCTGCTGCTCAACCTGATGAAGCGCTACCGCGCGGTGCTGGCCGTGCCGCTGTGGATGCGCGACGAGATGTACGGCAGCCTGGTGCTCTACTACGCCGAGCCGCTCGATCTCGCCACTGAGGATATTGAGCTTGCCTCGGCCTTCGGCGACCAGGTGGCGCTGGCCATCGCCAACGCCCGCCTGCGCCAGCAGTCCGAGCAGGCGGCGACTCTGGCCGAGCGGCAGCGCTTGGCGCGCGAATTGCACGACGCGGTGACGCAGACGCTCTTCTCGGCCAACCTCATCGCCGAGGTGCTGCCTCAGCTTTTGCAGGAGAATCCTGACGAGTTCTACCAGCGGGTGGCCGACCTGCGCCGCCTGACGCGCGGCGCGCTGGCCGAGATGCGCACGCTGCTGCTGGAACTGCGCCCCAGCGCCCTGCTGGAGACGCCGCTGCGCGACCTGGTGCGCCAGCTTGTGGAGGCGATCACCGGGCGGACGCGCCTGGATGTGCAGTTCACCGCCGAGGGGGGCCAGCACGTCTACCCCGCCGAGATTCAGATGGCGCTCTACCGCATCGCGCAGGAGGCGCTGCACAACGTAGTCAAGCACGCGCGGAGCAGGACGCTGCGCGTGGTCCTGACGACCCGCCCGGTGCTCGTCCGCCTGGTCGTCGAGGATGACGGGCAAGGCTTCGACCCGCAGGACGTGCCGCCGGATCACTTCGGGCTGCACATCATGCGCGAGCGGGCGGCGTCCATCGGGGCGACGCTGGACATCACCAGCCAGTGGAACCAGGGCACGCGCGTCAGCGTGCTGTGGGGCGATTCCTCACCGGAGGAGGGCGCATGAGCCAGCCGCGACCTATTCGCGTGCTGATTGTGGACGATCACGAGATGGTGCGCACCGGCCTGGCGGCCTTCCTGCTGGTGCACCGGGACCTGGACAATGTGGGCGAGGCGGACAGCGGCGAGGAAGCCGTCCGGCTGTGCGAGCGCGTCTGCCCGGATGTCGTGCTGATGGATATGGTCATGCCGGGCATGGACGGTCCAGCGGCCACGCGCGCCATTCGCCGCCTGTGCCCGGCCACGCAGATCATCGCCCTGACCAGCTTCAAGGAGCAGGAACTGGTGCAGGAGGCGATCCAGGCCGGGGCGCTGGGCTTCCTGTACAAGAACGTGTCATCGGACGAGCTGGCCCGCGCCATTCGCGCCGCAGCCGCCGGCCAGCCGACGATGGCCCCGGAGGCGCTGCAAGCCCTGATCCGCACCCAGACGGAAACGGCCCGCGTCGGCCATGACCTGACCGAGCGCGAGCGCGAGGTGTTGGCGCTGATGGTCAAGGGGCTGAACAACGTCGAGATCGCCGACCGGCTGGTGGTCAGCCGCTCGACGGTCAAGGTGCACGTGAGCAACATCCTGGCCAAGCTGGGCGTGAGCACCCGCACCGAGGCGGTGGCCCTGGCCGTCGAGCACAAGCTCGTGGCGGTGTGAGGGGCGGCTTGCGCTCTTCGTAGTGGGTGCCTTCCGTAGGGGCGTATTGCTATACGCCCCCACGGGCCGCGTGGAAGGGGAACGCGCCGCGCCCGGCCCGCGACCAGACTTCCGAAGTTTCCAAAACTTCGGAAGTCTCTTTTTCCGCGCGCTGCGCCCGGCGATCAAAGTCCCCCTCTCTAGCTTGGCTGGAGAGGGGGATTGAGGGGGTGAGGCGCGTTCTGTGCGGCCTCGCATCGGCCATCTGGCCAATGAGAAATCAGGCGGGTGGCCAATACCGCTGGGCGTATTCTCAGCTATGATTATCACGACTTGTGCCACAGAGCGCCTGCGGGCGAATGTGGCACAACTGCTGATGGCCACCTGACCGGAGCCGTCAGATGACTGGAATTAGCGCGACGGGAAAAGGGAGACACACACGATGGAAGAGACCCGCATGGTTGAGACTGAGGAGCCTCCTGGGCCTGCTACGGCGACACCTGTTGCCGAGCCTCCAGCAGGTATGCCGGTCCTGGCAGCCACGTCACGACCGGCCATCTGGGCAGATGTCCCTGACGAGCAATGGAACGACTGGCGCTGGCAGCTTGCCCACCGCCTGAACACGCTGGACGATCTGGCTCAGATCATCACCCTGACCCCCGAAGAAATCGAAGGACTGACCGCCGAGAACCGCTTCCGGGTGGACATTACGCCGTACTTCGCCAGCCTGATTGACCCCGATGACCCGCACTGCCCGGTGCGCCGCCAGGTGATTCCCCTGGGGCGCGAGTTGCAGGCGTTCGAGGGCATGATGGAAGACAGCCTGGCCGAAGACCGGCACAGCCCGGTGCCCGGCCTGGTGCACCGCTACCCGGACCGCGTGCTGATGCTGCTGACGACGCAGTGCGCCAGCTATTGCCGCTACTGCACGCGCAGCCGCATTGTCGGCAACCCCGGCGCGAACTTCAGCCGCGCCGAGTTCGACTTGCAGCTTGACTACCTGCGTCGCACACCGCAGGTGCGCGACGTGCTGCTCAGCGGCGGCGACCCGCTCACCCTGGCCCCCAAAGTGCTGGAATACATCCTGTCCAGCCTGCGCGCCATCGAGCACATCGAGATCATCCGCATCGGCAGCCGCGTGC
>CAYNHD010000095.1:0-11477 GCA_964396775.1 uncultured Thermoflexus sp.
CCCCCCTCTAGCTCGGCTGGAGGGGGGACTGAGGGGGGAGGCGTTCAGTGAGCGTTCCTGAACTTCCCTTAGCAACAGGTTGTTCGTGGACCCGTCCGTGTAATCACGGTTAACCGCCCTGCCCTGTCTATGGTATAATCCGTCCGCATCACCCACAGCTCTGATCACGTTTGGCGTGTATTGTATGGCGGAACCGCGCTGCTGCGCCGTCCCGCCCGTGTGAGGCGGTAATGTTCAAGTCAATCGCACGCGCCGTATTCGGCGACCCCAACGAGCGCGAACTCAAGCGTCACCGCGAGACGGTGGAGCGCATCAACGCGCTCGAACCGGACATGCAGCGGCTCTCCGACGAGCAGCTTCGCGCCAAGACCGACGAGTTCAAGGCGCGCCTGGCCGCCGGCGAGACGCTCGACGACCTGCTGCCGGAGGCTTTCGCTGTGGTGCGCGAGGCCGCTGTGCGCACCATCGGCCAGCGCCATTTCGACGTGCAGCTTATCGGCGGCATCGTCCTGCACCAGGGCAAGATCGCCGAGATGAAGACGGGCGAAGGCAAGACGCTCGTCGCCACACTGCCGCTCTATCTCGACGCCTTGCTCGGCAAGGGGGCGCACCTGGTGACGCCCAACGACTACCTGTCCAAGTTCGGCCTGCAACAGATGGGGCCGATCTACCACTTCCTGGGCCTGGAGTCGGCGGTCATCCAGAGCAGGGGCGGCAACGAGACCATGCACTCGTTCCGCTTCAACCCCGACTGGCCCAGCGACGACGCCCGCTTCCAGAACCTGGAGCCGATTGACCGCCGTGACGCTTACCTGGCCGACATCACCTACGGCACCAACAACGAGTTCGGCTTCGACTACCTGCGCGACAACATGGCCCGCTCGCTCGATCACACCGTGCAGCGCGGGCACCATTTCGCCATCGTGGACGAGGTGGACAACATCCTCATTGACGAGGCGCGCACCCCGCTGATCATCAGCGGTCAGGCCGATCAGCCCTCCGACCTCTACACGCTTTTCGCGCGGCTGGTGCGCGATCTGAAGCCCAGCAGCGAAGAAAGCATTGACCTGGAGAACCCCGACGGCGATTACGTCGAGGAACTGCGCACGCGCAGCGTCTACCTGACCGAGCGCGGCGTCGAGAAGATGGAGCGCAAGCTGGCCCAGGAAGGCGTGCTGCAGGGCGACAACCTCTACAGCCCCGAAAACGCCGACATGCTGCCCTACCTCGACAACGCCCTGCGCGCCCATGTCATCTATCACCTGGACAAAGACTACGTGCTGATGAACGGCCAGGTGATCATCGTGGACGAGTTCACCGGGCGCTTGATGCACGGGCGGCGTTTCTCCGAAGGGCTGCACCAGGCTATCGAGGCGAAGGAAGGCGTCGAGGTGCGCCGCGAAAACCTGACGCTGGCCACCATCACCTTCCAGAACTACTTCCGCATGTACGAGAAGCTGGCCGGCATGACCGGCACCGCCGCCACCGAAGCCGGCGAGTTCGAGGAAATCTACAACCTCGAAGTGACCGTCATCCCCACCAATGTCCCGACCATCCGCGCCGACAAGCAAGACCTGGTGTTCATGTCCGAGCGGGCCAAGTGGAAAGCTGTCGTGGACGACATCAAGGGCCGCCAAGAGCGCGGGCAGCCGGTGCTGGTCGGCACGGCAGCCATTGAGACCAGCGAGCGCCTCAGCAAGCTGTTGGAGCGCGCGAAAGTCGCCCACGAAGTGCTCAACGCCAAGCAGCACGAACGCGAAGCGGTGATCATCGCCCAGGCCGGACGCCCCGGTGCCGTGACCATCGCCACCAACATGGCCGGGCGCGGTGTGGACATCCTGCTCGGCGGCAACCCCGAAGGGCTGGCCCGCGAACTGCTGCGCAAGCGTTTTGGCGTGGACGTGACCGCAGCGACCAGGCAGCAGTGGCAGGAAGTCCTGGCCGAAGCGAAAGCGCAGTGCGCCGTTGACCGCCAGAAGGTGCTCAGCGAGGGCGGGCTGTACGTGCTGGGCACCGAACGCCACGAAGCGCGCCGCATTGACAACCAGTTGCGCGGGCGCGCCGGTCGCCAGGGCGACCCCGGCGAGAGCCGCTTCTACCTCTCGATGGAAGACGACCTGATGCGGCGCTTCGGCGGTGAGCGCGTCAAGAGCTTCATGAAATGGGCCGACATGCCCGAAGACATGCCCATCGAGCACGGCATGATCACCAAGTCCATCCAGCAGGCGCAGGTGCGCGTTGAAGCGCACAACTTCGACATCCGCAAGCGCGTGCTCGAATACGACGACGTGGTGAACAAGCAGCGCGAGACCATCTACAGCCAGCGCCGCAAGATTCTCACCGCCGCCCCCGGCGAGCTACGCGAGCAGATTCAGCGCCTGATCACCGAGCAGATTCAAGAGGCGGTCGCCCACTCAGTCCCCGATGATCCGGTGGACTGGGACCTGGAAGAACTGCACCGCGCCGCCCTGACCATCTATCCTGTCCCGCCGGACATCACCCCGCAGACGCTCGCCCAGCTAGAAGACGCTGAAGAGATCGAGATGGCGCTGGTCAAGGGCGCGCTGCGCGCCTACCAGATGCGCGTCGAACGCTTCGGCGAAGAATGGATGGCCGAAGCCGAAAAACAGATTATGCTCAGCGCGGTGGATCAGTTGTGGCAGCGCCACCTGACCGATCTCGATGTGCTGCGCGAAGGCATCGGCCTGGTCGGCTATGGCGGGCGCGACCCCTTGGTGGAGTATCAGCGCCAGAGCTACGAGATGTGGCAGGGCCTGCAGGACGAGATCAAGAGCAAGGTCGTCAGCGACATCTTCCGCGTCGCGCCCGCAGAGCAGCAGCGCATCCCGCTGCAACTGCGCCTGAGCAACATCCAGGCCGGGCGTGGGGCCATGCCCGTCGCTGCGCCCGTGCCGGGTGCCGCAGCCGCAGCCGGCGCGGGTGATGGGGGCCGGCCACAGCCTTCACGCGGCAGAGGGTTGCCCACCACCAGCGACATCCCTGGCCTGCCGCTGCACATCAGCCGCTACGAGAATGTGGGCCGCAACGATGAGTGTCCGTGCGGCAGCGGCAAGAAGTTCAAGTACTGCTGCTATCCCATCATCCAGCGCAACCGGCAGACGGTGGCCCAGAGCGCGGTGAAGCGGTCGGTGGGGCGGCGGCGGCGCTAACGGCGAAGTCAGTCCTGGTGCCTGGCCCAGGGCCAGCAGTGATACATGTGTGGGGGACTCGGATGGCAGACGATCAGGACGACGCCGCGCAGTTGATGGACGACATTGACCCGCACCTGCTAGACCTGCTGCGCACGCGCATCAACACCTTCATCAAGTGGGATGTGGTGCGCTTCTTCCACGCCAACCCTCACACCGCCGACACCGCCGAGAACCTCGCCCGCTACATCGGGCGCGATGTGCGCGTGGTGGAGCCGGAACTGCGCCAACTGGCTCAGGACGGTGTGCTGGAAGCAGAGACGCTGGCCGATCTGCGCGTCTACACGCTCACCGCCGACGCGGGCACGGTCGCCCTGCTCGATAGCTTCATGCGGGCCTGCGACGACCGCCAGTTCCGCATCAAGGCGATCTACCACGTCATCCGCAGCCTGCGCCGCGAAAGGGAACGGCCATGAACGCGCCCCGCGTCCCGACGGGCATCGCCGGGCTGGACGAGATGCTCGCGGGCGGCCTCCTGCCAGGGACCGCCAACCTGGTCGAGGGCGCGCCCGGCACCGGCAAGAGCACGCTCGCCATGCAGTTCATCGAGCACGGCATCACCGCCTGCGATGAGCCGGGCGTCATCCTGACCTTCGAGGAATTCCCCGAACACCTGATCCGCGACGCAGCCAACTTCGGCTGGGACTTCGCCGCGCACCAGGCCGCCGGGCGGCTGCGCGTGCTCCAGACCAGCCCCGAAGTGACGCTGGCCGACGTGCGCCGCACCAGCGGGCGGCTGGAAACGCTGGTCGAGCAGATCGGCGCGCGGCGCGTGGTCGTGGACAGCCTCAGTCACTTCGAGCGCCTGGCCGCCGATCCCGTCGAATTGCGCTTGCTGGGCTTCGAGCTGATCAACGCCCTCAAGCGCATGGGCCTGACCGCCGTGCTCACCCGCGAGAACCCTGCCCTGCTCGGCGAGATGCGCGAGGGCGACGATGACCTGGCCTACGTGGTGGATTCCTACCTGCTGCTGCGCTATGTCGAGATCGACAGCGCCGTGCACAAGGCGCTGCTGGTGCTCAAGCAGCGCGGCAGCGCCCACGCAACCGACATCCGCCAGTACGCCATCACCTCGCATGGGCTGGAAGTACGGTCGCGCTTTGCGGGCACTCACGGTATCATGAGTGGCACACCAGTTATGACGCATACCGAAGCGTTCGCCGCCGCCTTTCTGACCCCTGGGAAGAAGTGAGGGCCAGGCGGGCGCGGCAGAGGTGAGGGTCGCATGGGCAGCATCACCATCCACCAGATCGTGACCCTGTACGTCTGGTTGGGTGTGAGCGCGCTGCTGGTGCTGCTCGCGCTGATTGCGCGTTTCTACGAACACCTGTCCGGCGAGCGGACTCATTACCTCCTCTTCGCCCTGGCTATCGTCCTGCTCGCCGGTGCATCCATCCGCCAGATAGTGCGCGACCAGCTTACCGGCGACGCGCTGGCCGATCTGCTCGCCGCCGCCGGGGGTGCGATCATGGGCGCGCTGTGCATACACATCTACCGGCTGATGATACGCGGGCGCTGAGTGCACTGCGGTCGGCCTCATCCCAGAATCCCCTCCCCACACGCAGAGAGGGGAGAGGGAACTTACCCGCAAACCGACTCCCCCTCTCTGTCTACGGAGAGGGGGCCGGGGGGTGAGGTTGTCTAGCGGCAGCTGAAGCACGCCCGCCGGAGCGCGCTGCGGTCATGTGGGGCGATCTGGCTGTGCTGGCAAGCGCGATAGCTCCCCTGGGGCTGATGCTGGCCCTGTGGGTGCTGGCTCAGATCAGCCGCCGGTTCGGCCAGGTCATGGGCCGCCCGCCGCTCTACCGGGGCTTTTACGTCGCCTTCGCGTTGCTGCTGCCGCCCCTGGTTGTCCGGCTTCTGGCCGTCGGCCTCACTGCGTCCGAACTGCGTGCGACAGGAGGCGGCTCGGCGTGGGCGTTGGCCCACGACCTGCCGCTGGCAACGGCGGTCACGCTGGCACTGGTTATCGCCTGGCGCTATTGGGGCTGGCTGGTGCGGGGACAGGAAGCGCGGGGAAGGCCGCCACGTCCACGAGGTTGATGCAGGATGGAGAAGATACCCATCACCTCACCACTCAGCACAGAAGAACCGGCGCGCAGCCTCTCCGAGGCGATTGCCGTCATTGATGCCGGCGGCATCGTCCGCTTCGCCACGCCGACCATTGCCGCTTACTACGGCTACCCCCTGGAGGCGATTATCGGCGGCAGGGCGATTGAGTTCATCGCGCCAGAGAGCCGCGCCTACGTGCGCGAGCGGTGGAACGCGCTGCTGGCCCACCCGGAGCGTATGTCCGACACGTTCTCGCTTTCCATACAGACCGCCGCAGGCCAGCGCATCCCGATCCGCGCCTCGGTCTGGCGGTTGCCGGGCCGCGACGAGTTCTTGCTGCTGCACCACGTCATCGAGCGCGTGCGCGACCGGCTGGACACGCTCTACGCCATCCAGGCCGCCGTTTCGTCCATGCTCGATGTCGAGAAGCTGATGGAGACCGTGCTGCACGAGGTGCGCCGCCTGATCCCGTGCTCAAGCTGCGCCATCTTCTTCCTGGAGCGCGACAAGACTGTGCAGGTGCGGCGCTGGCACAATGAAGCCATCAAGCGCGACCGCTCGCTGATCCGCGAAGGCCCGCCAGAGCTTGAGACGAGCCGTTTCCTGCGCGAAACTGGCCAGCCGCTGATCATCAACGATACGCTCGCCGATCCGCGCTGGCGGGAGCTGCCCTCGCGCCGCCCCATTCGCAGTTGGCTGGGCGCGCCGCTCGTTCATCACGGGCAATTCCTGGGCGAGCTAAACCTGGACAGCCCCGACCCGAACCAGTTCTCGCAAGAAGACGCCGAGCTGGCCCACGCACTGGCCACCCAGATCGCCGCCGCACTGTACAACGCACGCCAGTACCAGGACGAGCAGCGCCATGCCGAGCGGCTGCGCGTGCTTAACGAGATCAGCCTGGCCATCAGCCAGCTTGACCTGACCAGCGTGCTGGAGATGATCTACCAGAACGTCGCCCGGCTGATGGACGTCTCGACCTTTTTCATCGGCCTGCTGGACGCCGAGGCGCAGGTCGTGCACCTCGTCGGCTCCTACGACTTCGGGCAGCACCGCCCCGACGAGTTCCAGGGCGCAGACGAGGGGATCACCGGCCTGGTGCTGCGCACGCGCCGCCCGCTGATCCTCCACGACACCGAGCACGAGCCGCTGCCGCCGGAGATCATCGTCCAGGGCGAGATGCCGCGCAGTGTGCTGATGATGCCGCTGCTGGTGCAGGATGAGATCGTCGGCGTGATCAGCGTGCAAAGCTACGAGCCGAACAGCTACACCCAGGACGATATTGATCTGTTGGAGACCATCGCCGGGACCATCGCTGTCGCCGTGCGCAACGCCCAGCTTTACGACCAGACCGCTGAACGCCTGCACGCCCTCGAAACCCTACACAAGATGAGCCTGGAACTGGCCGCCGTGCAGGACCCGCAAGCAGTCTCCCGCCTGGTGACGGACGCCGCCGCCGAGCTATTCACGTCGGACGACACGTATCTGGTGCTCAGCCCTGGGCAGCCGTGGGAGGTCGCCGCCTGGCACTGCCCGCGCCGGGGCCAGGCCGCCCCCGTCCAGGACGCGGGGCGCGCCGCCGCCCTCGCCGCGCTCGCGCAGAGCACGTCCGCGCCGGCTTTCGTAGAAGACATCGCTCGCGAGCCGGCCCTGCTCGCCGCAGCCGGCGAGGGCTGCGCCGGACGCGCGGCGGCGCTCGTGCCCATCGCGCGTGGCGGCACCACCTTCGCGGTGCTGGTGCTCTTCTTCGCCGACCCGCGCGTGTTCCGCGCCGACATGCGCCGCATCCTGGATTTGCTCTGCCTGCAAGGGGCCACCGCCTTCGAGAACGCGCGCTATACCCTCACCTTGCAGCGCAGCCTGGCTGAGGCCAGCGGCCTGCACGAACTGGCGCGCCGTGTGAGCGAGATGGAGCAGCTTGACGATGTGCTCAACGCCGTCGTGAGGACCATCCGCGATGTGTACCAGTGCACAGCAGCGTCCATCGCCCTGCTCGACGAGAGCACCAACGAAGTGGTCACGCTGGCCGGGGCCAACCTGACGCCGGAACAAATCCAGGCGGCCCGCTTCAAGTACGGCGAGCACGTGGCCGGTGAAGTCGTGGCGACCGGGCGGGTGGTCTACGTACCCGACACCCAGGCTGACCCCCGCTTCCGCGTGATCGTGCCGGAGATCCGCTCGCTGCTGGTGGTGCCGCTCACCGTGCACGGGCGGACAATCGGCTCGCTGGGCATTGACAGCGCCCAGCCGGACGCCTTCACCCCCGATCACGAGCGCATGTTGACCATCGCCGGCGGACAGATCGCCGCCATCATCGAGACCCTACGCCTGCTGCGCGAGACGCGCGAGCGCGCCGACGAGCTGGCCAGGGCCAACGCCCTGCTGCAAGCGCAGGATGCGCTGCGCAAGGAACTGGTCTACCAGGTGAGCCACGACCTGCGCAGCCCGCTGCAGATCGTCTATGGCTACGCGGGGATGATGTACGATGGCGACATCGGCCCGGTGACCCCCTACCAGCAAGAAGTGCTCGACCACATCATTCGCCGCAGCAAGGCCATCGAGCGCATGACGCAGGACATCATGGCCGCCAAGCCGATCAGCCGCGAGACGCTGGAACTGGGCACCGTCAACGTGAGCGAGCTATGCGCCCAGGCCGTCGCCTCGGCCCAGGTCGTGCACCGCGACCGCCCGCACCTGACCTTTCGCGCCGAGATCGCCGAGGAGCCTATCCTGGTCGAAGGTGATTACAACCGCCTGACGCGCACCTTGGACAACCTGATCGGCAACGCCGTCAAGTTCTCGCCACAGGGCGGCACTGTGGTTGTGCGCGTGACGCGCGACGCGGCCCGCAACTGCGCGGTCGTGTCCGTCAGCGACGAAGGGATCGGCATCCCCGCCGATCAGATGCCGTTCCTGTTCGAGCGTTTCTTCCGCGCCCACCGGGGCCGCTTCGACGGCAGTGGCCTGGGCCTCTACAACGTCCAGCAGATCGTCCACGCCCACAACGGGCAGGTCTGGGCCGAGAGCGAGGAGGGCCGGGGCAGCACGTTCACCTTCACGCTGCCCCTGGCGGCGGAGGCGAGTGCCACGATGTGAGTTCAGCGCGCAAAACGTTTCGTAGGGGAGGGTTTGAAACCCTCCCCTACGCTTCAAGCGCGACTCAGAGACCCTATGGAAAGACCTGCGCTGCGATTTACCTCACCCCTAAGTCCCCTCTCCACACGCGATACTGTTGGCGAACTAAGCACGCGCTGGTTTCGCAGGGGTGCTGCTTTGCTGCGCTCCGTAGGGGCGTATTGCAATACGCCCCTACGGAGGCATTTCGCCAACAGTATCACGCGGAGAGGGGACTTAGCCCCATGCTTACGCCCCCTCTCCGTTTACGGAGGGGGCCGGGGGTGAGGTTCCCGCATGGTCTCTCAGTAGCACGACGCGGCGAGCGCGTTGAAGACCGCGTAGGCGTCCGGCGTCGTGCTGAAGGCCATCGGGCACAGGTACGTCCGCCACAGGCTCCAGCGGCGCAGCAGGGCCGCATCGTAGCTGACCCCCAGGCAGCCCTGGTAGGCGACCAGGCTGCCATCGGTGTGATAGCCCATCATCACCACCGGCACGCGCCCGGTCTCGCCCACACCGTAGACCCCGCTGTACTGGTACGCCCCGTAGAACAGGACTGTCTCTGTCGTATCCGCCCACCCCACCACGAACCGGTCATAGGTCTGCGGCGGGTTGGCCCACAGGGCGTAGGCGTCGCCATAGTCGGCGCGGTTGACGGCTTCGATGTAGTCCAGGAGCATCTGCTGCACGCTGCTGTACGATCCAGCGAAGCCCGGATCGCCGTAGCACCACATATCGAGGGTTTGCTGCCAGATCGTCGCGGTGTCGGTCGGGACGGCGGGCATCGGCTGGAAGTTCGCGCCGGTGATCAGCCATTGGGCCATGCCGGACGCTGCCGGGTTGTAGCGCACGCTGTAGCACCCACTGAACGCGGCAACCGTGCCGTTGGTGCGGTAGCCGATCAGCACGCCCGGCACGCGCCCTTCGATGGCGTTGATCGCGCCCGGCTGGAATCCGCCAAAGTACGCTGCCACCGACGCGGTATCACCATAGCCGGCGACGAACTGCGCATAGGTCTGCGGCGGGCTGACCCACTGCTGGTACGCCGGCCAGTAGTTGCGCGCGTTGATCAGGTCGTAGTAGGCGTAGAGCATGGCGCGCGGGCCGAGCGATCCGCCCGCCGCGGCGTTCCCTGGCGTGGCAGCCAGCACGATCACGATGACAACGAGCAGCATCGCCACGAGACGACGACTCATCGCTCCACCTCGTTTCTCCACGAAGACTCATCCATCCCCAGTATAGTGCAGGAAGGATGCGCGCGCCCGGCGCATCGCCTGTGTATGGCCTATCGCGGGCAGAGGTGAATCGTGGGGAGAGAACTTGCTTAACTCACCCGCTCGATCAGGCGCGGGCTGTCGTGGCGCACATCGTTGACCAGGCGCGACACGGGGTAGTAGGTCATATCCTCAGCGGGGTATGGGCGCAGCAGCGGCATGATTTGCGCCGGATCGCTGCGCGCCGGGTCGAGCCAGGCGTCGTAGTCGGCGCGAGGGAGGATAACCGGCATCCGGTTGTGCAGCACGGCCATCAGTTCATTGGGGGCGGTTGTGATGATCGTGCAGGTCGTCAGCGCCGCGCCGCTCTCCGGCTCCGTCCAGCGTTCCCACAGCCCGGCGAAGGCGAACAGCCCGCCGTCTTTGAGCGTGATGAACATGGGCTGCTTGGGGCCGCCGGGCTGTGCCTGCCACTCGTAGAAGCCGTCCGCCAGGATCAGGCAGCGGCGGCGGCGCAGGGCGCTGCGAAAGCTCGGCTTCTCGTGCACGGTCTCGCCGCGCGCGTTGATCAGCCGGCTGCCGATGGTGGGGTCTTTGGCCCAGGAAGGGATCAGGCCCCAGCGCATCATCGCCAACTGGTTCGCCCCGCCCTCGGCATCGCGCACGACGGTTGCGACCGGCTGCGTAGGCGCGATATTATAGCGCGGCGGCAGGTCAGGCACGTCCTGCAGGCCGAACGCCTCGGCAAGGGCGACGGGATCGGGTCCGGTGAGCGCGAATCGTCCGCACATACGTTCGATTATACGGCAGTTCGGCGGCGAATGCAACGATTTGGTGGTGATTGGTGGTAGTTGGTTATTGGTTGTTGGTGATCGGTTGTCAGTTGTCGGTGATCAGTGATCAGTTGTCCGGGTGTGTCACTCCGAGAATCACCGCGATCCAGCCTCAATCAGAGACCGCCACCCGATAAGCACATCCGCGAGAACCGCCTACTGATCACTGAAAACCAATAACCAATAACCAATGACCTTCTCACAAGATAGGGCTGCCTCATGTTCACGCTCGGCGACATCCACATCCACCTGATCAGCGACGGCACCGTATGGGTCGACTCCGGCGGCGCGTGGGGACTGGTGCCGCGCGCCCTGTGGAGCCGCTACCTGCCGCCCGACGAGCAGAGCCGCGTCCCGATGGTGCTCACCTGCCTGCTGGTGCGCGCCGCCGGGAAGACGCTCGTCGTGGACACCGGCCTGGGCGACAAGCTCAACCGGCGCATGGTCGAGCTGTGGGGCCTGGAGCGCCCACGCGGCGGCCTGCTCGACGGACTGGCCCGGCTGGGCGTCGCCCCGCAGGACGTGGACATGGTGATCAACACGCACCTGCACGCCGATCACTGCGCGGGCAACACGCGCCTCGCGCCGGGCGGGGAGGTCGTCGCCACCTTCCCCAACGCCGAATACGTCGTGCAGCGCCGCGAGTTCGACGACGCCATGTACCCCAACGAGCGCACGCGCGGCACCTACTTCGCGGACAACTACGCCCCGCTGCACGAGCGCGGACAGCTTCGCCTGCTGGACGGCGACACGACGCTGCTCCCCGGCGTGCGGACGGTCGTCACGCCCGGCCACACGCCCGGCCACCAGTCCGTGCTGTTCGAGGGCGGCGGGGGGTCGGCGCTGTTCGTCGCAGACATGGCCAGCTACGCCATCCATTTCGAGCGGCTGGGCTGGATGACCGCCTACGATGTCGAGCCACTGGTCACGCTGGAGACGAAGCGGCGCTGGCAGCAGTGGGCGCTGGACACCGGCGGGCTGCTCCTCTTCCAGCACGATACGCAGGTCGCCGCCGCACACTTCGTCGAAAACGAGCGTGGCGGGCGGATGTTGCAGCC
>CAYNHD010000096.1:0-11455 GCA_964396775.1 uncultured Thermoflexus sp.
CCCAGGAAACCATCCTCGCCCAGGGCCGCGCCCTGGTCAGCCAGACTCCGGCGACAGTGGTGCGGGCTGAGGGACGCGCGCGCCTGCTGCGCTACACGCCCCAGACCCCAACCCCGCGCCCGATCCCGTTGCTGTGCGTCCCCTCGCTGATCAACCGCCACTACGTCATGGACCTGATCCCGGAGCGGTCGCTGGTGCGCTACCTGCTGGGGCGGGGCATGGATGTCTACATGCTCGACTGGGGGACGGCCACGCCGGTAGACCGCTACCGCCCCTTCGACGAGTACATCACCGGGCTGCTGCGGCGCGCAGTAGCCGCCGTCCGCCAGACCAGCGGGAGCAGCGCCGTCTCGCTGCTCGGCTACTGCATGGGCGGGCTGTTCGCGGCCCTCTACACCGTGCTCTACCCGGACGAGGTAGCTGCCCTGGTCAACCTGGCCGGGCCGGTCAATTACCACGACGATGGCATTTACAGCCTGTGGACGCGCCCGGAGTGGATGGACGCCGACCTGTACGTGGACGCGCTGGGCAACATCCCTGCGCCGCTGCTCAACATGACCTTCAACATGGTGCGCCCGACCAACGAACTGGTGCAGGCGCTCAACTACTGGGAGCGCGGCGAAGACGAGGGCTTCATGCGCCGCTTCGCCGCCATGCAAATCTGGCTCAACGACCCGACGCCCTTTCCCGGCGAGGCCTTCCGCAAATACATCAAGGACTTCTACCAGCGCAATCTGCTGGTGCAGGGCCGGCTGGAGGTCGGCGGGCAGCGCATTGACCTGGGGACGATCTGCGCGCCCACCCTGACCATCGCCGCGCGCCACGATCACATCGCCCCCTGGCGCTCGGTGACGCTGCTGCACGACCTGGTGGGCAGCGCCGACAAAGACGTAATCGTGCTGGAAAGCGGGCATATCGGCCTGGTCATCGGCGCGAGCGCGCAGACCATGCTGTGGCCGCACCTGGGCGACTGGCTGTCCGCGCGATCCGGCGGGTGAAGTGGCTGCTGGTGGTTGGTTATTGGTGGTTGGCAGGGTGCCCGTAACGCGAAGCGGCTCTACCAGGAACCAGGAACCGACTACCAGTGACTCCGTGCTTGGTGCCGAAGAGCGGGACAGCTATAATGGACGCTATGAAGAATTCCAGGCGCTCCAACACGCACGATGTCTTGCCCGAACAGGCCGCGCTGGTCGTCACCGCGCTGCTCATGGCCGTCACGGGATGGGTGGGGCTGTGGATGCTGATCACCACCACGCTGCCCACCGCCTTCCCGCGCTGGATGTTCTTCGTGTTCCTGTACCTGGCCGTGACGGGGACGGCGCTGCCCTTCGTGCGCTACCTCAACGCGCGCTTCACCCGCACGGACGACGGCTCGCCGGCGATGGGCGTGGTGCTGCGCCAGAGCATCTGGGTCGGGCTGTTCGTGGTAGCCTGCGCCTGGCTGCAAATTCCGCGTGTACTCAACCCGGTCATCGCCCTGATTCTGGCGCTGAGCCTGATCGTCATCGAGTGGTTTCTGCACCTGCGCGAGGGCGGCCAGCAGGACTCGTAGCGCGTCCGCGCCGTGCGCCGTCACCTAGAACCAAGAACCAGCAGCCAATAGCCCATTTTCACCCTCAAGGACATGACTCATGAAAGCTGACCTGGATCGCCTGATGGCCGAGCGCGCCCTGGACGCGCTGCTGATCTTCCCCGGCGAGAACGAAGACCCCTACCGCACCTACCTGAGCAATGGCGCGCTGCATAGCGGCCTGGTGATCAAGCGGCGCGGCGAGGTTCCGGTGATCATCGTCAACAGCATGGAGCGCGACGAAGCAGCGCGCAGCGGCCTGCCCGTGCGCACCTACGACGATTTCGGCTACAGCGAGCTGACACGGACGCACAAAGACGACCGTGACGCGGTGACCGCCGCCTGGTACCGCCGCATCTTCGAGGAGTTCGGCGTTGGCGGCAAGATCGGCGTCTACGGCGTGACAGACATCAACATCGCCCTGCGCACGTTGCACATCCTGGGCCATACCTTCCGCGACGCGCTGGAGTTCGTCACCGAGCAGGCGCGCGAAACCGTCTTCGACCGCGCCTACGAGACTAAGGACGCTGGCGAACTGGCCCGGCTGCGCGACGTGGCCCGCCGCACCAGCGCTGTCATGCGCGCGGCCCGCGACTGGCTGGCAACGCACCGCGCGGCGGAGGGCGTCGTCGTCCAGGCGGACGGATCGCCGCTGCGCATCGGCGATGTCAAACGGCACGTGCGCGGGCTGCTTTACGCGCAGGGCCTGGAAGACCCCGAAGGCATGATCTTCGCCCAGGGGCGCGATGCCGCCGTGCCGCACAGCAAGGGAACCGACGACGAGCCGCTGCGCCTGGGGGCGACCATCGTTTTCGACCTGTTCCCGCGCGAGCCGGGCGGCTACTTCCACGACATGACGCGGACGTGGTGCCTGGGCTATGCTCCGCCCGAAGTGCAGGCCGCCTACGACGCGGTGATGGCCGCCTTCCGCCGCTCGCAGGAGATGTGCGCGCCGGGGCTGTCCACCAGCCAGGTGCAGCGCATGGTCTGCGAGTTGTTCGAGGCGGCAGGCCACCCAACTGTGCTGCACACGCCCTCCACCAGCGACGGCTACATCCACTCGCTGGCGCACGGCGTCGGGCTGAACGTGCACGAAGCGCCGTACTTCCCCACCTTCAGCGACCGCTACACGCTGCAAGCGGGCAACGTCTTCACCATCGAGCCGGGGCTGTATTACCCGGAGCGCGGCTACGGCGTGCGCATCGAGGATACCGTCTGCCTCAACGAAGCGGGCGACCTGGAAGTGCTGACCGACTGCCCGTATGATCTGGTGATCGGTCTGGAGTCGTGAGTCCTCAGTCGGCAGCAGGGACGGCGCTTTGCTCCGCCCCGGATTCTGGTCAGCGGGGGTGCAGCAGAGCAGCGCCCCTACACATCGCCAATGTTCGTAGGGGCGGGCTTTGAAACCCGTCCCCACACCCGACCTGCTATCCACTGTCCCGTGAGGCGCTATGACTCTCATCCTCGGCATCGAAACCTCGTGCGACGAGACGGGCGCAGCCGTCGTCGAAGACGGCGTGCGGATGCGCTCCAACGTCGTCGCCTCGCAGATTGACCTGCACGCGCAGTACGGCGGCGTCTTCCCGGAGGTCGCGTCGCGGGCGCACATCGAGGCGATTGCGCCCATCGTCGAGCAGGGCCTGGCCGACGCCGGCGTGACGCTCGACGATATTGACGCCATCGCCGTGACGCGCGGGCCAGGGCTGGCCGGGTCGCTGCTGGTCGGTGTCAACTTCGCCAAGGGGCTGGCCCTGGCGCGCGGGCTGCCCCTGGTAGGCGTGAATCACCTGGAGGGGCATGTCTATTCGCTGTGGCTGACCGGGCGCGAGTCGCCGGTGCAGTTCCCCGTGGTCTGCCTCATCGTCTCCGGCGGGCACAGCGAGATCGTGCTGATCAGCGATCACGGCCAGTACCGGCAGCTTGGCACGACCATTGACGACGCGGCGGGCGAGGCGTTCGACAAGGTGGCGCGGCTGCTGGGGCTGCCGTACCCCGGCGGGCCGTCCATCCAGCGCGCCGCCGAAGGGGGCGACCCGGCAGCCTACGCCTTCCCGCGCGCCCTGCGCGGCGAGGGCAGCGATTTCAGCTTCTCCGGGCTGAAGACGGCGGTGCTGCGCGCCGTGCAGGAGCCGCACAGCGGCAAACGCCCGCCCAAAGCCGAGGGCATGACGCCCAACCAGCGCCGCCCGGACGTGCCCATCGCCGATGTAGCAGCCAGCTTTCAGGCGGCGGTGGTGGATATTCTGGTCGAGAAGACGCTGGACGCCGCCGCCGAGCACAGCGCGACCGAGGTCTGGATGGCCGGCGGGGTGAGCGCCAACACAGTCCTGCGCGCGACCATGCGCGCGGCGAGTCCGCTGCCGGTGCGCTACCCGCCGCTGGCGCTGTGCGTGGACAACGCGGCCATGATCGCGGCGGCGGGATATTTCCGCTACCAGGCGGGCTTCCGCGATAACCTGGATATGGACGTGCGCCCGCTGTGGCCGCTGACGACCATCGCCGAGGGCATGGGGTGGGGCGGGGTGGAGTGATCGGTGTGGGTTATAATGGTGGGTGAACGGTGAGTCTGGTTGAGGAAATCGAACAATGGCTGTCCAACTGCCTATCTCCTACGAAACCCTGGTAGTACTGGTTGAGCAGCTTCCAGAGGATCAGCAGCGAGACCTCATGCGCCGCCTGCGAGAGCGCACTGAGCAGCAGCGATTGACGGCGGATGAGAAGCTGCGGATGCTGCGGGCCGCGCAAATACACGAGGCCGTGAAGGAAGAGCCATCACCACGCCGCGAAGACTGGTACGACGATGACGAACGCTAAAGCGTTTGTGGACACCAATGTCCTGCTGCGGGCAATGGTACCCCAGATGACCATGCACGCGGCGTCTGAAGCGCTCCTTCAGACGATGTGGATCGATCAGGTTGAGCTATGGATCAGCCGCCAGGTCATCCGCGAGTATCTCGTGCAAGTGACGCACCCCAATACCTTCGCGCTGCCGCTGACGACTGAGCAGGTATTGAGCCAAGTAGAGATGATCCAATCGCTCTTCCACGTGGCAGACGATACAAGCGAGGTGACGGCGCAGTTGTTGGCCCTAATCGGAACACACCCAACGCGCGGCAAGCAGATACACGATGCCAATGTCGTGGCAACTATGCTGGCGAATGGCATTGACACACTGCTGACGATTAACGTTGAGGACATGCGGCGATTCGAAGATAAGATCAGGTTGCTGGCTCCAACCCCGTAGTTGCATGCTGCTCAAGCTGGCCTCCTGGCCCGCTCTGCCTCTCTACTCCCCCAACCACTCGGCCAGCGCGCTGGCCAGCACTGCGTTGCCGCGCGCGTTGAGGTGCATGTCGGTCGTGTAGTAGAGCTGCTCCCCGGCGTCAGCATGGGCCTGTAAGGCCGCCAGCGGGTCGAAGCACGCCAGCCCCTCCGCCGCGCAGAAGTCGCGCATCATCGCGTAGGGCGCGTCCAGCAGGGCCAGCTTCTCCGCGCCGAGCAGCGGCTCGCTCATCGCCCGGTAAACCTGCTCCTTGGTCGGCATGAGCACAATCACCAGCCGCCCGCCGTACTCCTCGACTGACTCGCGTGCCGCGCGGATCGCCGCCTGGCCGCGCGCCCAGCCGTCCAGGTTGTGCGGCTGCGTCATGTCGAAGGCGTCCCACAGGTAGGGCTGCCCGAAGGCGAGCGTCACGTCGCCCCGCGTCGCGTAGTCCGGCGCGTGGAATTGCAGCGACGCCGCGAACTCGTCCTCCGGCCCCAGGTAGAGCTTGAGCAGCACGTAGAGCGCCGAGTGCTCATCCCACCAGGTGCGCCGGGGGACGGGTGGGGGCGGGTTGGCCGATTGCACGTCCGTCTCGCCCCGCAGCGCGGCCAGGCCGTAGTCCTCGTTGGCGTCGTTGCCGAACCACTGCCAGATGACCAGCGGCGGCTTGAGGGGCAGCCCGAAGTCGGCCAGCACGCGGGCGTGGCTGAGCGATCCCGTGCTGGTGATGCCCAGGTTGATGATGTTCAGCCCGGTCAGCGCGCCAAGCTGCTGCACCCAGCAGTCCTCTTCGTCGGTGAAGCAGAAGGTGAAGGAGTCCCCCACCGCTACCGCGTCCACGTGGCGATCCACCAGCTCCTGCCGCGTGCGGAAGGCGACGCGCGATCCCCACAGCGTCTCCGTGCTGACGGTGAAGCGCACCTCGGCGCTGCCGAACTGCTCGTAGTTCTGCACCGGGCGGGCGATCATCAGGTAGTCCGTATCCGGCTGCCAGATCGGGTCGGGCAGCAGGCGCGCGTCGCTGAAGGGCGTCTTGCGCACGTGCTCCAACACCAGTTGCAGGCGCGGCGGCAGCGAGAAGAATAACAGCCGGATCAGCACCTCGACCAACAGCCAGGCCAGCAGCACGCCGAAGACGATCCCGGCCAGGCGGCCCGCCCAGGTTTTGAGCGTTCCCGCCCGGCGCGAAGCGGCTAAAGCGGGTGATTCTGCCATGTGCGTGGTTCCCTGATTCGCGCCCCTGCGGGCGGTGCTTATGGCTCCAGGCGGTACCCGGCGACGATCTCTTCGCGGGCCGTGCGCAGAACGTCCGGGCGCAGCAGCGCGCTGTCCTGATGATACAGCGTCAGGTGGACTGCCGTCACCCGCAGCGGCAGCGGGGCGGCGGAGCGATAGGGCACCAATGCTTGAACCAGCGGCGCGACCGGTTGACGTCCCCAAAAGCCGAGCGTCACATGGGGCACGAACGGCCAGCGCAGGGGTGGGCGCGCCCGCAACGGCAGCGCGCGGCGCAATTCCGCCCGCAGCGCCTGCAGACAGCCCGCTTCGTCCTGCACTTCGGCGAAGAGCGCGTTGGCGAAGGCATTGGGCGGGCCAATCCCCACCTCGAACGGGTTGAAGCGCCCGAACACCGGGCGGGCGCGCTCGGCCAGCCGCCCCACCTCCGACCGCCGCAAGAAGGAGGGCAGGAGCAGCCAGGACACCGGGCTGAGCCTGCCGGCGATGTGCAGCGTGATGTGCAGGTGTTCAGCAGGCTGCGGGTCGTAAACCAGCCAGGGGGCCAGAGCGCGCTGCCAGCTTTCAAGCCCGGCACACACTGCCGGATCGTCAACAGGGATCACGAACGCCACGACAGGGGTCAGCAGCCAGCGCCGCCAGCCGCGCCGTTCGTCGGCCAGGCTGTCCTGCGTCCGGCTCAGGCGCGAGAAGCGCTCCCAGGTTGCTGCATAAGCGCGATCGCGTCGTGGCAAGGGCTTCCTCCCGCGCTTACCTCTCGCCCAGGCTGGCGGCGAGCAGCGCCTCCGCCTGACAAGTCGCCTCACGCATCGAAGTCCACCAGAATCCCGTGCTGCTGCAGGGCAGCGGCCAGCGCCTCGGCCTGGTCAGCGCGGACGATGACCGCGTTGGGGCCAAGCTGCGCGCCAAGAAAGCGGCGCAGTTCCGGCGTTTCGAGGATGGTTTGCAGCACGTCCGGCGCGTTGCTGCGCAAGATGACCGCGCGCTCCAGCCAGACATCCGCGCCGCCGGTCTGCTCCCAGCCGTCGAGCAGCCGGTAGATGGCGTCCGGCACGTTGTCGCCGCTGGTGCGGCGCAGAAAGGCGCGTATCGCGTCGAGCGGGACGCCCTGCTCGGCGGCGCGCTGCAACCCCACCGCCGACAGCCGGTACTGGTACGGATCGCTCGCCGGCCCCCACTCGGTGATGCGCGCCAGTTGAAAGCGCTCGTAGCGGCTGAGCGTGCGCGGGGCCAGGGCGGTGCCGTCGGCACGCAGGGCCAGCGGAGGGCGCTCTTCGGGCCGGTCGGGCCAGTCCGCCCCGCTGACCAGCGCGCGCCCGTAGGGAGTCAGGCGGCAGAGCGCGCCGCCATCGCCCAGGTCGGCCAGGCCCAGCCAGTGCAGCGGCCCGCTGAGGATGAAGCGCAGCAGCGCGCCATCCACGCGATCCCAGCTTTCAAAGCCGCGCAGGTACTCGCCGCTCTGCGCGTCGCGGATGTACCAGCTATCGTAATCTCCGGCGGGCCGCTGGAAGTCTGGCTCCTCGTCGTGAACCAGGGCGACCAGTTCCTCCACCGGCCACCAGCCGGATGGCGCCGCCTCCAGATAGGTGAGCACAGTCTGGCGGGCCAGCAGCGGGTCGTTGCGCCAGCCGGTCGGCTCTGGCACCAAGCCGGGCGTGTGCCAAAGCTCGTTGAAGAGCGTGCTGTTGCGCCAGGCTTCGGCCAGGGCGCGCACCTGGCGGGGGCGCGTCTCCTCCAGCCAGCGGCGCGCCTGGGCAGGCACGGGCTTGAGCAAACCCTCGTCGTCCGCCGCCACGCCCATGCTGAGAGCCAACCCCACCAGCAAGGCGACCGATGCCGGGCTGTGCGCGCCCAGCCAGTGCGGGGCCAGCGCCTCGCCCAACGCCGCAAGCAGCGTGTCCGCGCCGGCGGGCACGCGGGCTACTTGCAGGTAGGCCAGCAGCGTCGTCAGGTCGTCCACGAGGGTCGTCGTCGCCGGGATCACCTGCTCTGGCTCGGTTCCCGCGTCGGGGGGCCAGTCGGAGTCCGGCTCGGCGCTCAGGTCGAAGCCCGTTTCGTGCGCGGGCAGCACGTCGGCCAGGTCGGGCGGGACGAAGACGAAATACTGCACACCGGTGCGCCCCTGGTCGAAGGCGACCGCGATCAGCCCCCGGTAAAAGAGCGTCTCGGCAATGCCGGTCGGGTTCAGGTGCGGCTTCTCGCGCTCGCGCCCGGCGGGGCCAAGCTCCTTGAGTTCGCGGATGTCGCCGAACAGCCGCGTGAACTGGACGGCGGGCATTTTGTGCTCGCGCGCGCCGAGCAGCGTTTGCAGCGCGCCGCGCTCAGCGTCGCTCAGGCGGCCCCATTCGGCGGCGGCGCGCTCTGGAGTGAGCATGGCGTCGGCGAGCGTTTGGGCGGCCTGGCGCTTATCCAGCGCCTCCAGGTCTACATCCCAGCGGTGGGCGATGATCGCCAGCAGATCAGGATCGTAATCGAGCAGGGTCGGCAGCAGGGTTTGCATGGGTCATCCCGCGTGGAACCAGCGCAACTGTCTATGGGGTTAGCTTAAATGATGGCTGCTGTTACGTGCAAATTTCTGGGAGAGGCTCCCCGGAAGCGGCGTCTGCTCGGCCTCACCCCCTGGCCTCGCTGCGCGCGGTGGGTGCAACAACAGACTTCCGAAGTTTCCCAAAGACTTCCGAAGTTTTCGGAAACTTCGGAAGTCTGAACGCAGACCAGAGCGGCGCAGACCGCCTACTCGCCCAGCGGGATGCAGCCCGACACCCACAGCGGCGGCCATTCGGAGTGCGGCATCCCGTAGTAGTCCTCGACGATGCGGCGCACAATCGGCGCGGCGACCTCCGACCCTTCGCACGAGTTCTCCACCGTCGCCACGACCGCGATCTGCGGATCGTCCTGGGGAGCAAACGCCACGAACCAGGCTTGCGGCTTGGTTCCCGCGCCGCCAGTCTGGGCCGTGCCCGTCTTGCCGCACACGATCACGTCGCTGCCCTGGAAGCGGTACCATTCTTCAAAGATAAAGCGCGCCGTGCCGTGCGTGTCGAGCGTCACGCCGCACATGCCCTGCTGGATCAACTCGAACACCTCCGGGGCGAAGTCAAGCTGCGAAGTGACTGTCGGCTCGGCGACATAAACAGGGTCTTCGCCCACGATCTGCACCTTGCTGACAAAGAGCGGTTCGTAGAGCGTCCCGCCGTTGGCAATGGCGGCGGTCATGCGCGCCATTTGCATCGGCGTGATCTGGATCGGCCCCTGCCCGATGACCAGGTTGAGCATGTCGGAGATATTCCACTGGCGCGCTTCCAGGCGGAAGATCAGGTCGCGGTTGGGGATTTGCCCCACCTCTTCGGGCAGCACGTCCTGGCCGGTCGGCACGCCCAGCCCCATCTTGTAGGCGTAATTGGTGAGCGATTCCGGATCGTAATTTTGCAGGTTGACACCCAGTTGCCAGTAATACGAGTTGCAGGAATAGGTGAGCGCGTGCGAAAAGTCCACATAGCCGTGACCGGTTGGCAGCCAGTCGGTGCGGAAGGGCAGGCCGTCGCCGTACTCCTGCCCGTACCAGGTGCCCGTGCAGTTGATGGCGGTCTCCGGCGTGTAGACGCCGCTATCCAGCCCCGCCGCCGTCGAGACGATCTTGAACACCGACCCCGCCGGGAACTTGCCGAGCAGCACGCGGTCGAGCAGAGGCGTGCGCCAGCTGATCCCCAGGTCGCTGATCCGCTGAACACGGTCTTGCAGCAACGAATCCGGGTTGAACAGGTTGGGGTCGAACCAGGGATAGCTCACTGCGGCCAGCACTTCGCCGGTCTTGACGTTGAGCACGACGGCAGCGCCGCCGGGAGACGTAGGTGCCCAGGTGCCAGCCGAATAGTTGTAGGCTTCGACGAACGCATTCTGAACGGCGGCTTGCAGGTCGCGGTCAATGGTCAGGTAGACGCTCTGGCCCGGCTCGGCGGGCGCTTCGGCAATCGCGCGCAGCGTCACCCCCTCCGGCGAGCGAATAACCAGTTGCCCGCCGGGCTTGCCCGCCAGGTAGCTCTCGAACGCCTTCTCGATGCCCGTCTGGCCAATCAGGGCGTCGGCTGGGTAGCCTTTGCGCTCGTATTCAGCGACCTGCTCCGGCTGAATCTGCCCCACATAGCCGACCAGGTGCGGGGCCAGCTCGCCAAAGTAACGGCGCGTGCTGCGAATGGTGGTGTCGTACTGGTCGTCGCCCACGTCGCAGTACTGGCGCAGGTTGGCTTCTTCCGCCTGGTAGGTCTCCGGGTCTATCTCGCCGACGATGAAGCGTGTCTCCGGCAAGAACTGGGCGAACGTCCGCTCCAATGACTGGACTTCGCGGCGGAAGATGCGCGAGAGCAGGGCGATGCACTCGTCCACGTTGGCGATGTCCTGCTGCACCAGATAGATGCCGATGGCCCGCCCGTTCTGATCCACGAGCACCTTGCCGTTGCGGTCGTAGATGTTGCCGCGACCGGGCAGCGTTTGCAGCCGTTCCAGGCGCGCGCCCTCGGCCAGCCCATCTATGATGTCCATGCGCGACCAGGCGACGCGCCAGCCCTCCGGCGTCTCGATCAGGCGCATGGTGCGGCCCAGGTCTTCGATGACGCCGAATAGCTCGGTGTGGAAACGCACGTCGTACTGGATGACGGCAGTTGTGCCCTGGCGCAGCGAACTGGTGACCGCCGCCTCCAGCGAGGTCTGCGTGAACTGGACGGCGGCGGACTGGTAGTCATTGCTGAAGGCTTCCTCGGTGTAAACTTCGCGGCTGTTGGGGCTGATCAGCCCGTACATGGTCTGGTAATCGCCCTCAGTCCACGCCTTGAGGAACGTCTGGGCAACCTGGTCGGCCTGTTCCAGCGAAAGCTGGGGGGTGGGGTTAGGGTTGGCGGCCCCGCCCAACGAGCCAGTGTCCAGGCTGTCGCAGGCGCTCAGGATCAGGGCGGCGGCCAGCAACAGCAAGGCCAGCCCCAAAGGGGTGTGTCGTCGCATAACAGTTCCTCGCCAAAACAATAAAAGAGGCAAAGGTCGCAGGATGCCTCCCGGACTTCACCCCCCAAAAAGCACATGCTCGCGGCGCTTTGTCGCCCACTGCCGTATTATAGCGTGCCCCCCGCCGCGCGGCGAACTTGCTCGAAGGCCGGGGGGTGAGAGGCCACGTAGGGGCGCTGCTCTGCTGCGCCCCGGTTGACCTTATCCTCGCTCGGCGCTGACGCGCCCGGCCCGACTTCAGACTTCCGAAGTTTCCGAAAACTTCGGAAGTCTGCCGTCCGAGCGCCTGCCCGTAGGGGCGTATTGCCATACGCCCTCTATACGTCAACTTAAGCCTGGCTATGCGGGCCTCACCCTCTCACCCCCCCCCTCTCCAGCAGAGCTAGAGA
>CAYNHD010000097.1:0-11393 GCA_964396775.1 uncultured Thermoflexus sp.
GGGAAAGGGGGCTGGGGGGATAGGGGTCAATCAGGCCAAACCGCGCGCCTATTTCTGATGTACTAGGGGAAGGGGAGCGCCGCCTGGCAGATCGTCCCCCCCTCTAGCTTGGCTGGAGGGGGGATTGAGGGGGGAGGCATTCAGCGAGCATTCCTGAACTCTCAACAGGTTGTTCGTGCACCCGGCGCAGAGGGAGGCGCTTTTGGGCATCTTTCCTCTGCGCGCTCCGCGCCTCTGCGGTGACGCTCTTTCCCCCCCAGCCGGAGGATACCCCTCCTGACTGGCAGCATCACTGGTAGCGCAGGATGTCCGACACGGTTTTGCGCGACGCCGCGACCGACGGCCAGATGCTGGACATAGTGGCGATGACCAGGATGCCGATCAGCCCCGCCGCGAACATCCACGCCGGGTAAGCGAACTCGATGAACTCGCCGAAGGGCAGCAGGTTGGTCAGGGCGTAGGCGAGCACCACGCTCAGCGGCGCGGCGATCACCCAGGCGATGATGCCCACGACCACCCCTTCCACCAGGAACTGGACGATGATCTGCCACGATCCAGCGCCCACCGAGCGCATGACGCCGATCTCCTTCTGGCGCTCGAAGACGCTGATCGAGAGCGTGGTGAGCAGGCCAATGGCCCCCACCGCGGCCATGACCAGCGAGGCCATGTTCAGGATGATGCCGATGCTCAGGATGGCGTTGGACGCCATGTCAGCGATCTCCACCAGATTGGTGAACGACGAAGTGATCCCGTGCTCGACCAGTGCCTCGTTCACGTCCTCGATCACGCGGTCTACGGCGCGGGCGCTCAGATTGCGCTCGCGCATCACCAGGGCGAAGGCGTTGGGGATCGGCTCGCCCTCCAGGCTGACGCCCTCATAGCGGGCCAGGTCTTCCCAGGCCACACCCACAATGTCCGCAGTGCGCAGCGCCTCCGGGTCGTCCAGCCCGTTCTGGGCGGCCAGGTCAATAAGCGCGTCTTTGGGCGCGAAGATGGCACCGACAATGAACGTCTCGCTCTGCTCGGCGAAGTCCAGCGCCAGCGAATCGCCCACCTGCAGGCCCGCGCGCCCGGCCAACCCCTCGCTGATGATCACCGCCGGCTGCTCCGGCGCGGCAGTGAGGAACCCTTTGAAGTCCACCAGGGTGATGATCTCTTCATTGACGCCCCAGGCGGTCACCGCGCCGCCCTCCAACGCACCCTCGTAGCCCGGCACGGTCGCCTGGGTGAAGTAGGTGTTGGGCTTGGGCGCGCCGCGCACGTAGCCGGCGAAGCGGGCCAGTTGCCGCCACTCCATGAAGCCGATGTCGAACGGGAAGTTGGCGATGCCGATGATCTCCGGCTCCAGGACCTTGCCGCCGTTGCTGATGGTCACCCTATCACCAACCGTCTTGCCGATCTGTTTGGCGACTTCGCTGGTCAGCACGATACCTTCGCGGTCCGGGTCTTGCGTCCAGCCATCGCCCGCGATCAGGTCGAGGGTGAGCAAGGGCGCGGACGTTTCAACACCGCTGAGGATCAACTGGCTGGTATTGGTAAGCTGCGAGACATAGCCCTCGATCTGCACCGAGAGCGCCGTGCCTGGATACACCTCCTCGACCGCCGGCACGTTGTCCAGCACCAGCGCGCGGAACTCCTCATAGGGCTGGCTCTGCGTGGGCTGCACCTGCACCTCGAAGGAGAACGTGTCGAGGATGTCGTTGAGCACCTGGTTGATGCGCACGAAGACCGCCGACACGCCCATGAACGCCGTCACCGCCAGGGCGAGCGTGGCGACGGTCAGCGCCAGCCGCGCCTTCTTCTGGTTGATGTTGCTCAGCGATTGCTTGATCTGCACCGGCAGCGGCAGGGCGCGGATGAGGCGCGCAATCGGCCCCACCTTGTAGCCGCCGGAGATGCCCAGGTCGGTCATGGCTTCGAGGATGGTCACCCGCGTGCCGCTATAGACGGGCAGCACCGCCGAGACGACGGGCACGCCCAGCCCCAGCACGACACCGAGCGCAATCGCTGGCGGGGAGACCTGGAACTCGTTGATCAGCGTCCCGGCGAAGTCGCCGACGACGACCGCCATCTGGTAGCCGAGCGGGATGCCCAGGATGACGCCGGGCACCATGCCCAGCACGCCGTAGATGAGCGCGATGCCCGCGTAGATCATGAAGGTCTCGTGGCGCAGCGCGCCCAGCGACTTCATCACGCCGATCTGCCGCTTCTGCTCGACCACGATGTTGTTGATCACGTTGATGACCAGGAAGCCCGACACGAGCATGGCCACAATGGCCAGCGCAGCCAGCACCGCCGCGTACTGCTTGGTGGCTTCGATGGCGCTGTTCTGGGCGGGGTCTTCGGCGAACTGGAAGAAGGTGATGTACGGCGTCCGGTCGGTGATCGCCGCGCCGAACGCTTCGATGGACTGCTCGGCAGTGGCGTAGTCGGTAAAGCGGGCGCTGATGATGTTCATCCCGATGAAACCGGCCATCCGCCGCGCGTCGTCGAAGGTGGCGTAAAGCTGCTGGTTGGCTTGCTGGCTGTAAGTGTCGAACACCAGCCCGGTCACCGTCCACGACTCGGTGGGTAGGTTCTCGACATCGCTGAGGATGCGCACGTCCAGGGTATCGCCCACGCTCAGGTCGAAGTCGTCGGCCAGGCGCACCTCAACCATCAACTCGCGCTGCCCTTCGCGCGGCCAGCGCCCTTCGACCAGGCGCGGCGGCCCCAACTGAATGGCGTCGAAGGGCTGGGTATAGGCTTGCACGCGCGTCTCGCGGAAGCGCGTCTCGTCTGGCTGCTTCCAGAACACAGGGTAATTTGCCTGGCCCTCGACCACTGTCACGCCAGGCACCTCGCCCAGCATCTCCAGAGTCGCTGCGTCGTCCAGGTTGGCAGGCGGGTCGCCGGGGATGACGACGAAGTTGACCAGCATGGGCAGCTCGTCCTGGCGGATGTCGGCGGTAAGCTGCGTGACCAGCAGATCGCCGGCGGTGATCAGCGTGACCACACCCAGCACGCCGATGAAGATGCTGACCGCCACGAGCGCCGTGCGACCCTTGCGCGTGCGGATGTCGCCGATGATCTTGCGCCAGATGGAGTCGTTCATGGTGGTGTTCCTGTTCCCGTGTCCTGACTCATGATACGCTGCCGGTGGGGAGTTGTTGCGGGGGGAGCGGCGAGCGCGCGGTAATCATACTGCGGCTGGGGGCGCGTGCCAAACGGGATCGGCACAGGGGCGTGTACAACAACAGACTTCCGAAGTTTCTGAAAACTTCGGAAGTCTGGTCTATAGACTGGCTCCTACACAGGAGCGATCACCGCCCAATATCCTCCCGCGGAAAGTTGCCCCACATTTCCCGGCGCGCCTGATCAATATCTTCAGCGGACGGGGCCGGGCCGTAGCCGGACAGGATGCCGCGCAAAGACCGTTTGGGCTGTTTGCCCGGCTCTTCGACCAGCGTAGGCGCGATCTGAGCGATCAGGCGGGCGCGCTCGGCCCGCGAAAGCTGCATCGCCAGCGTGTACACCGTCTCATAGGGCAGCGTGTGCTCAGCCATCGTATCTTCTCCATTCCGTCCCATCTCACTTTTGATATACGGCATCTGCAACCGGCGTCCTCGATTTCCAGCGCGAAGTTCGCCCTCAGCCCATCATCTCAGCAACCGCCCGCGCCAGCGCCGCCCACTCCTCCAGGCTCAGCGTCTCGGCGCGGCGCTGCGGATCGATCCCGGCGGCCTGCAGCAGGGCGTCAGCGGCGGCTTTGTCCAGCCCCAGCCCGGCGCTGATCGCGTTGCGAAGCTGCTTGCGCTTCTGGCCGAAGCCGGCGCGCACCACGCGGAAGAACAGCGCCTCGTCCGGCACGTCCACCGGCGGGCGCTCGTGCACGTCAATACGCACCACTGCCGAGTCCACGTCGGGACGCGGCCAGAACGCGCCCGCGCTCAGCCGCAGGGCGATGCGCGGCTGCCCGTAGAACTGCACGCTGACCGCCAGCAGGCTCATGTCGCCGGGGGCGGCGACCAGCCGCTCGGCGACCTCGCGCTGCACGGTGACCACGATCCGCTGCGGGCGCGGCATCCTCTCGAAGACGTGGCGCAGGATGGCGCTGGTGATGTAGTAGGGCAGGTTGGCGACGAGGATGTAGGGCGTGTCGCCCAGTTTGCCAGCCAGGTCGAGCGTCAGGATGTCGCCGTGCACGATCTCAACATGCGGCTGGTCGGCGAAGGTATCTTGCAGCAGGGGAATCAGCCGGTCGTCCACCTCGACGGCGATCACCCGCCCGGCGGCGCGGGCCAGGGCGCGGGTGAGGTTGCCCGTGCCGGGGCCGATCTCCAGCACCGTCGCACCGGGCGGTAGCTCGGCCAGGGCGACGATCTTCTCCAGCGTGTGCGGATCGTGTAGGAAACTCTGGCCCAGGCTTTTCTTCGGCGCGATGCCCCGTCCGTCCAGCAGGTGACGGTCGTTCATGGGGCGATGTCGCCCTGGGCGACGATGCGCGGGACGGGCGTCCGCACGACCCACTCGGCTACCGTCTCGCGGCTCACCACGCGCCCGTCCTCACTGCGTTTGCGAATCTGCTGGCGACGCAGCCCGTCGGCCCCTTCCTGGATCACGCGCTCCTCGCCCGGGGCCAGCGTCGAGTCCTGGCGGGTGATGGTAGTGAAGGGAATCGGCTCGTCCTGGGTCGCCAGGTCTTCGCGGACGCGCACCACGCGGATGGTCATGCCCGCCGTGAGGGGCGCTTCCAGCGGGGGAATGGTGGTGTCGAGGTCAGCCGGAGCGACCCCGATCTGAGCCAGCGCGTCGCCGACGGTGGGGCCGCGGGCGCGCGTGTTGAGCGTTTGCCCGTCGGCGATGACCGTCAGCGGCACCGACCGCTCGATGGCGACGATCAGCCCATCGGCGACCGGCGTGCTGGGGTCGGGCGTGATGCGGTCGGCCAGATACAGCGTCACGCCGGCGGCGTCCAGGGCGCGCCCGACATCCGCCTGCGTCGTGTGCAGCACCTGCGTCGTGTCGCCCTCGACCAGCTTCAGGGTCGCGCTGCGCACCACGCGAATGGTGGCGGCGGGGACTTCCCACTCAACCTGCTCCAACTGCTGGGCGGGATAGGGCTGGCCATTGACCTGCACCACGTCATGCACGCCGAGGGGGATCGCCTGCTCCGCCAGCACGTCGAGCGGGTGGACGGCCTGCGTCCGCACCTGGCGCAGCGTCCCGTCCACCTGCACGGCGACGGCGTGCGCCTTGCGCACGGTGATCGTCATGCCGTCGCGCAGCGCCGACTGTGGCAGGGGATGCACCAGGTCTTCGGGGTCGAGCGGGATTCCAGCGTCGCGCAGGGCCTCGCCCACAGTGCCAGCGTGCGTGTGCAGGTGCTGGATGCTGCCGCTCACGTCTATAGTGACCGATTTGCGGGTGAGGCGGTCGGCGGCCAGCGCACCGCTGGCGATGAGGGCCGCGCTTGCGGCGATGAGCACGGCGCGCGTCCAGCGCCGGCGCGGTTTGCGGGCTGGCGCGGAGCGTTCCTGGGGGGTCACGACGCGACTCTCTTCACTCAAGCGTCCACTAGAAACACAACGAGGTTGCGGGCACGTTGCTCGGGCCAGGCGCTCCTGCGGCACCCAGGGTACAGCCCTTAGTGCTGCTGCCTTCCGGCCCTGACACGGTTCGGACGCCCTGCCGCGCAGGACCCAGTCCGAGCAACCTGCCTGCAACCCGCCGTCGGTCGGGGGTGGGTTGTCCATAAGAACGCGCCGCGTCCTCAGCCTGCATCTTAGCGGATTGACCACCCGTTGTCAACGGTGAGTGCGGCGCGGGGCGCGTGCGACGCAAGACTTCGGAAGTCTCCGCAAACTTCCGAAATCTGTCGCCACCCAGACGCCAAGAACCCAGCAACTTACCAATAACCAACAACCAATAACCAACAACCAATAACCAACAACCATCCCATTTTCTCCACCATTGGCGCTGTGCTATACTGGCGCTATGGTACCTGTCGAGCAGCTTCCTGACGCCGAGCGCCTGGCCGCGCGCCTGTCCCAGTGGGGCCAGCGCCTGCACGCGGCGGGCCTGGGCGGGGTGATAGCGGCCCTGCTAGACGCAGCGGAGCCGCTCGCTCCGCTGGGCGCGCAGGCGCTGTGGGTGGCGCAGCCGGCGCTGGGCCTGCTGCTGCCGCGCGATGCGGTGGCTGATCTGGCGCGCGTGCTCGACGCGCCCGGCGGCGTGGCCTGGCTACGCGAGCGGCTGGCGACGGCGCAAGATGAGGCGGACAGATGATTAACGACAGCGAGCTGATCTGGGTCGTGGTGGCGCTCACCTTCGCGGCGATGATGACCGGGCGCTTCATCGCGCGGCGCTTCACCGTGCACCTGCGTCCCATCCGCGCCTACGAGACGCTGCCCGTGCTGGCCGCGGACGCAGTAGAGAGCGCCAAGCGCGTCCATTTCTCGCTGGGCGATAGCGCGCTCGGCAGTGCCAGCACGATCACGGCGCTGGTATCCGCTGAGATCGCCTACCGCATGAGCGAGCGACTGGCCATCAGCCGCCAGCTCCCGCTGCTGACGCTGACCAGCCCCATGACGCTCCCGCTGGCGCAGGACACGCTGCGCCGCGCCTATCTCTACCGCCGCACGATGGACTACTACCGCAGCAGCGCCGCCGCCTGGTACCCGGCGGGGCTGGCGTTCGCGGCGGGGGCCGCCAGCCTGTCCGCCGACCTGGATGCCGACAGCAACATCCTGCTGGGGCGCTTCGGCACCAACCTGGCCCTGCTGGGCGAGAGTGCGCTGCGCCACAGCCAGACGGTGATCGCTCACAGCGACCTGCTAGAAGGGCAGGCGGTCGCCTTCGCTCAGGCGCGCGAAGTGCTGCTCGGCGAAGAACTGTACGCTGGCCCGGCTTACCTGGGCGGCACGGCGTTGGAGCGCGGCAGCGTCCTGGCGCAGGACGTGCTGCGCTGGCTGGTCATCCTGGGTATCATCGCCGTCGCGCTGCAAGCGATCTAGCCCGGCGCGCGCGGCGGTAAGAACAATGCGAAGCCATCATGCGGCTTGGGAGCGTCGTCTGACCCCCCACCCCCAACCCCTCCCCCACAAAGAGGGAGGGGCTAAGAGTGAGCGCCTTTTCCTTCCCCCCCTGTGGGGGAAGGGCGCAGGGATGGGGGGCAAAGTGGCCTCTGAGGAGGTCTCGTGAACAACCATCGCCTGCTCCACTTCCTGTCGTCGCTCACCGCCATCAGCGTGGGCGTGGCCATGCTCGTCGGCCTGTCCAGCGACTGGGGGACGCCAGCGGCGGATTTTGCCGCGCTCATGCTGCACCTGGTCTCAGTGATCGCGGCGGTCGCGGTGTTTGTGGGCGTGTTCAACCTGCTGGCGGTGCACCTGGGTCGCCTGGCCCGCTCCGAGCGCGGCTGGCCGTACAGCCTGCTGGCTCTGCTGGCGGCGGCGGGCGTGATCGCGCTGCGCATCCTCGACCGCGCCGGGGTGTGGTCGGGCGACCTGGAAGGCGAGCAGATGAGCGCGCGGGCGTTCGAGGCGGTGCAGGTCAGCCTGGAGTCGGCGTTGGCCGGGCTGCTCGTGTTCTTCCTGGTCTATGCCGCCTACCGCCTGATGCGCCGCCAGGTCACGGTCTGGTCGGTGCTGTTCACCCTGGCGGTGTTGGTGGCGCTGGTGGGCTGGATTCCGCTCGAAGAAACCGAAGCCCTGGCCGACGCGCGCGAGTGGCTGGTGCGCGTGCCGGTGAGCGCCGGGGCGCGCGGCATTCTCATCGGCGTGGGGCTGGGCACGGTCGCCGCTGGCGTGCGCGTGCTGACCGGCCAGGATCGTTCGATCCGGGGCTGATGGAAGGTGCGTGCGAAGGGTAGGGGCGTATTGCGATACCCCCTACGGGGGCGCAGCAGAGCAGCATCCCTACCTGACAGGTTTTGTACGTGCCTCTGATGGGGGCAGGCTCGTGAGAGCAGGACAAGAAGGCTATGCCGGACGATCCGAAGCACTTTGACGACGACCTGCTGCCAGACCGACCCGATGAGCCGGTCGGCGGATCAGCCTCGCCGCGCGCGCCCTGGGAGGATTTCGCTGGCCTGTCGCCCGGCCCGCCGGCCTCCGGCGCGCCGGGGCCGGCCCCCTGGGACGAGTTTGGCGCGGCCAGACCGTCCATCTACGAAGATCGGCACACTTCCCCTGCGCCCTGGGAAAGCCCCCGCCACGTGCCCGGCGACCTGGAGACGCTCGACTGGCTGGCCGGGGAGCAGAAGCCTGCTGCCCCTGAGGCCGCGCCGCCTTTCCCCGCCGACGAGGACTGGCTGGGCGCTTTCGGTCAGGCCGCCGGCTACAGCCGCGAGGTGCCCGCTGCCCCTGAAGATGACCTGACCTGGCTGGGCGCTTCCGGCGAATTCCCTGAACGGCCCGCCCCGCAGCCGGACGAGGCCAGGGAACAGCCCTTCCCGGAGGACGTAGAAGTGTTCCCCGACTGGCTGCTCGCGGAGTCTCCGCAGCAGGGCGAACCGCCCCCGGCGCAGACCTACGAGGAATGGGAGCGCGAGCAGCGCAGGCTGGCAGCCGAGGCGGAGAAGACGCCCGAAGAGCAACCGCCCGAAGAAGTCCCCGACTGGCTGCTCGCGGAGTCTCCGCAGGAGAGCGAACAGCCCCCGGCGCAGACCTACGAGGAATGGGAGCGCGAGCAGCGCAGGCTGGCAGCCGAGGCGGAGAAGACGCCCGAAGAGCAACCGCCCGAAGAAGTCCCCGACTGGCTGCTCGCGGAGTCTCCGCAGGAGAGCGAACAGCCCCCGGCGCAGACCTACGAGGAATGGGAGCGCGAGCAGCGCAGGCTGGCAGCCGAGGCGGAGAAGACGCCCGAAGAGCGCCTGCTCGAAGAAGTCCCCGACTGGTTCGCGCAGCTTGACGAGACGCCGCCCGCCCCGCCCCCGCCCGACGCGGCGACCGGTGAAGGGCCGGAATTCGTGCCTGGCTGGTTCCTGGGGCTGGAGGAGCAGGCGGAGGAAGCGCCGGACTGGTTGCGCCGCATGGACCTGTCCACTGGCCCGTTGGAAGAGCCAGTCGCGCCCGAAACAGCGCCCGCTCCTGCCCCGTCCGAGCCGGACGTGCCGGACTGGTTCCGGGGCGCTTCTGACGCGGATAGCATTGACTGGCAGGCGCTCGGCGCGAGCCTGGAGGCGGGCGAAACGCCCGCCGAGATGCCACCCCAGGCGGAGCCGGACGAGGGCGCGCTGCCGGCCTGGATGACCGGCGAAGTGGCGGACGACCGCATTCTCGCCCCGGAAGACATTCCCTTCCCCGACCTCGATCTCGAACAGACCCTGCCTCCCCAGGCGGGCGAGGAAGCGGAGATCGAGGATTTCGTCGAGCGGTTCGAGCCGCTGGAGCCAGAAGACTTCGACCGCCGGGCGGTCGCTGCGGCGGACGCTGTGAGCGCGGACATGCCCGACTGGTTGCGCGAGCTTTCCGCCAGCGCCGACTCTGCGCTCGGCGAGCGGTACCGGGCGGAGGCCGGGGCCGTCACGCCGCCGCCGCCGGACACAGCGAACGCGCTGGACTGGCTGGAGGAGCTTTCGCCGGGAGATGTCGCCCCGGCGGAGGAGTATCCTCTCCCGCCCGCCCCAGCCGCGCCCGCGCCGCCGGAGGCCGCGCCCCATACGCTCGAAACCGCGCCCCTGGACAGCGCGGCGCTCGACGCCCTGCTCGGCTATGAGAGGGAGCAGCCGGCTGCCGGGCCGCCGTTCGCTCTGGACACCGGCGACGAAGCCCTGCAAGACCTGGAGGCGCTCTTCAGCGAAGTGAGCGCGGAGCGCCAGCCGCCCGACTTGCAGCGCCTCTTCGACCAGGACGAGATGGATCGCGTGTTGGGCGACATGCTGGCCCCGCAGGAAGAAGCCGCCCCGCCCGCTGAGTTATCGCAGCCCCTGCCCGCCGAACCTCCCCGCCGTCCGCCCGCCCCGGAACCGACCGCTGCCCCCTCCTGGGTCGAGGAACTGCGCCCGTCCGAGCTACCCGTCACGGTGAAGGCCGGCGGCGCGCAGGCGAGCGTCCGGCAGAAGCAGGTGGACGAATTACCGGAGCGGCTGCGCGCCTTCCGCGAAGAAGCCCTGCGCGAGCTAGGCGAGACCCAGGCCGGGCAGGTTGCCGCCGGCGGATTGCTGGCGGACATCCCCGGCGCGCTGCCCGCCGCCGACATGGTGATCCCCGCGGCGGTGGGACGGCGCGCCGCCGGGCAACTGGTCATCACGCCCGACCAGGAGCGGCGCGTCAGGCGGCTGCAAGCCCTGCTGGACATCGGCGCGGGCGAAGAAGACGAGGAAGCCGCCCTGGACGAGGCGGCGCGGCTGGCCTTCGCCGGGCTGGAACCGGAAGAACTGCCCACCGCTCGCCGACCTCGCCGGCCCCGTCGTTTCAAGCTCGACCGCGTGCTGGTCATGCTGGCGCTGCTGGCCGCGCTGCTCGGCCCCTTTGCCACCGACGCGCTGCACTTCGCTGCCGATCCGTCCCCGCTCAGCGGCGACCGGGCGGCGGTCGCCGGGCAGGTGGACGCGCTGACCGCAGGCGACTATGTGCTCTTCGCCTTCGAGTACGGGCCGGTGTCGGCGGGCGAGCTGGACGCGCTGGCCGAAGCCGTGCTGCGCGATACGCTGGCGCGCGGCGCTGTCCCGCTGACGATCAGCACCAGCCCGGCGGGTGCTTTCCACGCCGGGTCGGTGATCGCTGCCCTGGGCGACGACGCGCTGCTGCTGGCCGCGCGCGATCAGGGCGAGGAAGCATTACAGGCGGGCGAGGATTACGCCGCGCTGCGCTACCTGTCCGGCGACGTGGTGGGCGTGCGCGCGCTGGCCTCGGTGGTGTGGGGCGCGGACGGGGCGTTGGAGCGCCATCCGGCCTTCGCCACCGACCTGCGCGGCGACGACAGCGGCCTACCCATTACCAGCCTGGCCGGGGATATTGCCCTGATCGTGGTCGTCGGAGACGAGTCAACGGGAGTGCGCACGTGGGCCGAGCAGTTGGCGGCGGTGCCGGTGCCTAAGGTGGCCCTGGTGACGGCGGCGATTGAGTCGCTGGCCGCGCCCTACGTGGGCGAGACGGGCTACGCCGGGTTGCTGGCTGGCGCGCGCGACACCGCCCGCTACAACGCCGAGCGCAACGCCGCCACCCTTGCGCCGTACCAGATGCCCGGCGATCTCTCCGTCGAGCTGCCCGATCCGCCAGAGGCGCGCTGGCACAGCATCGCCCTGGGCGCGGCGGGGGCAGCGGGCCTGATCGCCCTGGGGATGGTCATCAACCTGCTGCGCGCGTTGGGACGGAGGCGACGGCGGTGACTCCTGAGAACCTCGACCTGATCGCGGGGTGGGTTTCGCTGGTGCTCACTCTGCTGGTCTTCAGCTATCTGCTGGGCGA
>CAYNHD010000098.1:0-11191 GCA_964396775.1 uncultured Thermoflexus sp.
TCTCCACCACGTGGAGAGGGGGCCGGGGGGTGAGGCTAGACGTGAGACGTTCGCCCGCTTTCACGTTCGCTCAACACCTGTCCGCTCTTGAACCGTTTACGGAGCGGGGGAAGTTGAGCGCAGCGAAGCGGGGGTGAGGTGAACAACCGGCGTCCTGACAATTCGCCGGCAGGATGGCAGTCTGGCGCAGGCGCGGCTCGCCGCGCGGCGCGACAATTCCAGGAAAGTTGACCGAATGGCCACACGCGAACACTCCACCTCTTCGCCGGACACGCACGAGCGCGCCGTCACGCAGGCGCTGACGCGCGCCTACGCCGTCAACTGGGCGGGCCTGGCGCTGGCGGTGCTCTTGCTGCTGGCGGTGATCACGCGCTTCTACGACCTGGGCACCCGCGTGATGAGCCACGACGAAAGCCTGCACACTTATTATTCGTGGCGGCTGTCCGAATACGGCGAGTTCAACCACACGCCGCTGATGCATGGTCCGCTGCTCTTCCACATGACGGCGCTCTCCTACTTCCTGTTTGGCGACAGCGACTTTACCGCGCGCCTGTATCCGGCGGTGTTGGGCGTGTTGATTGTGGGCTTCCCCTGGCTGTTCCGGCGCTGGCTGGGGCGGACGGGCGCGCTGATCGCGTCGGGCCTGCTGCTGATCTCGCCGCAGCTTATGTACTACAACCGCTACATCCGTCACGACACGCCGACGATCTTCTTCGCGCTGGTCGTCCTCTATGCCATCGTGCAATACGTGGACGGCATGCCGGTGCGCCGCCCGGCCTGGCTGTGGGTGCTGGCGGCGGGCCTGATCGGGATGCTGGCCTCGAAGGAAGTGTCGTTCATTTACATCGCCATTTTCGGCAGCTTCCTGGCGCTGTACTGGCTGCTGCGCATGGTGCAGGATGTGGGCATCCGCCGCCGTCCAGCGGGCGGGGCTTCCTGGGAAGCGCCCCGGCTCCAGGCGGCGATTGGGCACGCCCTGCTGTTGATCGTGACCGGCCTGTTCGCCGTGACGATGGGCAGCTTCCTGCGCCTGCTGTTGTCGCCGCTGTGGGCTGTGCCGTCGGCGGTCTGGCTCATCGTCCCGTTGTTCGCAGTGATCTACGTGCCGCTGGCGCTCAGCGGCGTCGTGCGCCGGATGCGGCGCGGCGAGCCGTCGGGCGGGGCGGCCTCGGCGATGGTGGGCTGGCTGGGGGACGGGCGCTCGGCGTTCTACACCCTGGTGGCCGGGCTGATCCTCGGCGCGGCGGTCGCGCTGTGGATCGTGGCCGTGCTGGACGTGATCAAGCCGGGCGACATCTGGACGGAGACGACCGCGCGCAGCGAGGTTGACCTGCTCTACGGGCAGAACGGCACGAAGGAATTCGCTGTAGAGACCGGCTTCAACGCGACGATGTTCGTCCGCCTGCTGACCTGGGTGGGCTTGCCTGTGCTGGGGCTGCTCTTCGCCCTGTTTCTCAGCGCCGTGTTCGTCTTTCCGGGCAGGCTGGCGCTGCCCTGGCGGACGATGCTGATCATCCTGCTGGTGGCGCTGTTGGTGACCGGCCTGCTGGTCATGTTCGAGCGGCAGAGCCATGTCAGCGAGACGACCGCTAAGCCGTTCGCGGCGGACCCGACCGCCGTCCACGCGGCGGACGGCGACCATTACGACAACACGCCGATCATCGCCGCCTGGGTGCTGGGCACGCTGATCACGCTGGCCGTGCTCGGCACGCGGCTGCTGACCAACCTGTGGGGCTTCCTCAACCGCCAGCCGATCTTCGACGTGCTGATCGTCATCGGTACGCTGATCCTGCCCTGGCTGGCTGGGTTCCCGCTCTATTGGGCGGGCTATAACCTGGAGGACTACAACCCGAACTCCATCGAAGGCCGGGCCACGCTCGAAGCGACGCTGCCCGCCCTGCTGCCGTTCCTGATGGTGGCAACGGCGGTGGGCCTGTCCTGGAACTGGCGGCGCTGGCTGGCGGCGGCGGCGATCTTCCTGGGCATCTTCGCCTTCTTCTTCACGACGGTCTTCAGCAACCAGTACGGGCTGGTAACGGGCATGATCGGCTCGCTCGGCTACTGGCTGGAGCAGCAGGGGGTGCGGCGCGGCAGCCAGCCACAGTACTACTACCTGCTCACCCAACTGCTCGTCTACGAGTTCCTGCCGCTGATCGGGGCGTTGGGCGCGGGCGGACTTGGGTTGATCAGGCTGTGGCGCTGGCGGCGCGACCGCGCCCTGGACGCGCTGGCGGCGGCGCAGGCGGAGGCCGCGCCGGTCGTTGCCGAGGAAGAGGCTCCGCTGGCGGCGCAGCCGACGCTCGCCGCCGCGCAGCATAGCGCCGCAACGGTCGCCGCTGCCGCCCCGCATGACCCCGATCCGGACGCTGGTGAGGCCCACTGGTCGCGCCTGACGAGGCCGTTCGACCTGGCCGAGGAACTGGCCCGCCGCGCCGCCGACCGCGAGTGGATCGGCGCGTTGCCGTTCCTGGCGCTGGCTGGCTGGTGGTCGGTGGCCATGCTGCTCGGCCTGACCATCGCCGGGGAGAAGATGCCCTGGCTGACGACGCACCTCACCGTCCCGCTGATCCTGGTCACCGGCTGGTGGCTGGGTCAGGTGGCCGACGGCGTGCGCTGGCGGGCGCTCGGCGCGAGCGGCTGGCTGGTGCTGCTCGGCGCAATGCCGCTGGCGCTGCTGGCCCTGGGGCGCGGCGTGCTCGGTCTGTGGGGCGGGCGAGCCTCATTCGGCGGGCGCTCGCTGGAAGACCTGATCGCCAGCGGAAGCTGGCTGGGCGCGCTGCTGGTGTTGGGCGGCGCGGTGTACGTCATCTGGCGGCTGGGCCGTCCGCTGGGCCGGGGGCAGCTTGGCCGGGCGGCGGTGCTCTCTGGCGCGCTGGTGCTGGCCGTGCTGACCGCGCGCGCGGCGATCCTGGCCAGCTTCATCAACTACGACTACGCGACCGAGTACCTGGTCTATGCCCACTCCGGCCCGGCGGTCAAGACGGTGATGGAGGAGGTGGATCGCATCGCGGCGATCACCAACGAAGGCACGGGGATGCGCATCGTCTTCGACGACGAGTCCTCGTGGCCGTACACGTGGTACTTCCGCCACTATCCCAACTACGGCTTCCTGCGCGGGGAGGCGGGCAGCGTAGACCCCGGCACGCTGGAAGGGGCGCGCATTGTCGTCGTCGGCAGCAAGAAGGTGGGCGACGTGCGCACCATCCTGGGCGACCGTTACTACGAATTCGGCTATATCCGTCTGTGGTGGCCGATGCAGGAGTATTTCAACCTGACGTATGACCGCGTGGCGAAGGTCTTCAGCACGGACAAAGCCAACATCGCCGCGCCGTACTATCGCCAGGGGCTGTGGGACATCTGGTGGGATCGCGATTATCGCGCCTACGGGCAGGCCATGTGCATTGAGTCCAAGCAGTTCCGCTGCGAGACTGAGGCCAGCCTGGGGACGACCGACGAGGAGCGCGCCGCGTTCCGCCGCTCGTGCGAGCTGGCGGTCGTCAACGAGTGCGCCAGCGACGACCGCTTCGCCGTGAGCAAGTGGCCCGTCTCCGACCGCATGTACTTCTTCGTGGACAAGCAGATCGCCGCCCAGGTGTGGGACGCCGGGATCGGCAGCAGCACGGTCAACATCCGCGAGCCGGAGTATCCTGAAGATCGCGTCTACCGCGAGATTGCCGCCGAGCGCACGCTGGGCGAAGTGGCCGGGATGATCGGGCCGCGCGGCATCGCCCTCGATGAGGACGGCACGATCTATGTGGCCGACACCGACCGCAGCCGCATCGCGGTGTTCAGCGCGCAGGGCGAGTTCCTGCGCAGCATCGGCGACCCGGCGACCGCACCCGCTGGTGGAGGGCTGCGCCAGCCCTGGGGCCTGGATGTCGGCCCGGATGGGCTGGTCTATGTGGCCGATACCTGGAACAACCGCGTAGCCGTCTTCACGCAAGAGGGCGACTTTGTACGCGCCTGGGGGCACGAGGGCGTGCCCGCCTCAGACCCGTCGCCGGAAGCGATGTGGGGGCCGCGCGACCTGAAGATTGGCCCGGATGGGCTGGTCTACGTGGCCGACACGGGCGGCAAGCGCATCCGCGTCTACACGCCGGAGGGCAGTTGGGTGCGCGACATCGGCAGCGGCGGCACAGCCCTGGGCCAGGTGGATGAGCCGGTCGGCCTGGCCTTCAACCAGGTTTCGCGCGAGCTATACGTGGCCGAGGCGTGGAACAAGCGCATCCAGGTCTTCGACCTGACGGGTGCGCCGCTGCGCACCTTCGACGTAAATATGTGGTTCCGCAACCGCCAGTCGTACAACCGACCGTACATCGCCGTCAGCCCGGATGGCACGCTGATCTACGCGGTAGACATGGACGACCGGCACCGCATCGTCGCCTACAACCTGGCCGGGGAGCCTGCGCTCTCCTTCAACCAGCCGGACAGCCTGGAGACGGGCGCGCTCGGCGTGCGCTCGCCGGCGGGCCTGGCCTTCGACGCGACGGGCCGCCTGTACGTGGTGGATGCGGCGCAGGCGAAGGTCTACGTCTTCCCGCCGCCGGATGTCTCCGGCAGCGTGGCACCGGTGCTGCCCGCCGATGCGCTGGCCCCCTCCGCGCCGGACGCTGAGAGCGGCGGCGAGATGCTGCCGCCGGAGAGCGAGGCTGAGACGGGCGAGCAGAGTCCCGCTGAGACGAGTCTGCTGCCCGCCGGGTCGCCCAACGAGGACTGGACTCCGCTGGTGGAGACGATCAATGGGCTGGCGGTGGTCTACGTGCCAGGGGGCTGCTACCAGGCGGGAGCCGGGCCGCAGGTGTGCGTCAGCGCCTTCTGGCTGGGCCAACACGAGGTGACGAATCTGGAATACGCCGCCTGCGTGGAGAACGAAGCCTGCACGCCGCCCGCCGACCGCACGGCCTACGACGCCAGCGAGCACGCCGGCGCGCCGGTCGTCGGGCTGACGTGGGCGCAGGCGAACGACTACGCCGCCTGGGTCGGGGGCCTGCTGCCGGGCGAGGCGCAGTGGGAGTACGCGGCGCGCGGGCCGGCGGGCTGGCCGTACCCCTGGGGCGAAGAGGAGCCAACCTGCGGCCTGGCCAACACGCAAAGCTGCGGCGGGTTGCTGCCCGTTGGCGGGGAGAGCCGCGCCGCCGGGCAGTCCTGGGTCGGCGCTCTCGACCTGGCGGGCAGCGTGTGGGAATGGACGGCGGACTGGTTCGACGACGATCCGCTGGCCGGGCTGCTGGACGGCGTGCTCGACCCGCCCGGCCCGGCAGCGGGCACCGAGCGGGCGATTCGCGGCGGATCGTGGCGCGCGCCCGCCAACTACGCTGCCGCCACGTACCGCGAGGCGCGCGACCCGGCGCTTGGCTTTGACGACGTGGGCCTGCGCGTGGTCTTCCCGGCGGAGGTGCTGCCCCTGGCGGCGGAGGGGTAGGGTGCGCTTCATTTCCGGGGCAAAAGATCCCCGCTGAGACGCAGAGAGCGCAGAGAAAAGATGGTTAGAGGGTTCTAGTTCTTCTCCGCGCCCTCTGCGGTTCAGGAATCTCGCCCCCATCGTGAGATGCCCAGAGGGTAGGCTGATTGACACACCCCGCGAACTGGCGTAGTATGGGGGACATGATGAGCGTGCCGTGCAATCCCACACCTAGCAGCGTCCATAGCGCCACCCAAGGGGGATGGTTCGCCGGATGATGCTTGCGTGACGGTTGCGCTTGCTGTGACCTGTATTTCCACCGGCGTCAGGACCAGTCCCGACGCCGGTTTCGTTGTGGCTGGGCGGGGCATGGTCCGCGACCGGCTGGAAGTAGACATCTGCGGCGCGTAGAGCGCCCGCGAGGAGGCTCTGATGCGTTTGTCCGACCTGTTCACCCGCACGCTGCGCGACGCCCCCGCCGACGCCGAGCTGGTCAGCCATAAGCTGGCCGTGCGCGCCGGTCTGGTACGCCCGATCGCGGCGGGCGTCTACGCGCTGATGCCGCTTGGCTGGCGCGTCCTGCGCAAGATCGAGGCGATTCTGCGCGAGGAGATGGACGCCATTGGCGGGAAGGAGGTGCGCTTGCCGGTGGTGCACCCGGCAGAACTGTGGCAGGCGACCGGGCGCTGGGAGACGTTTGGGCCGGCCCTGCAGAAATTCACGGCGGAGTCCGGGCGCGAGTACGCGCTGGGGCCGACACACGAGGAAGTGATCGCTGCGCTGGCCGCGCGCGAGATTGACAGCTACAAGCAGCTTCCGCAGCACCTCTACCAGATTCAGACGAAATATCGCAACGAGCCGCGCGCGCGGGGCGGCCTGATCCGGCTGCGCGAGTTCACCATGAAGGACGCCTATTCGCTGGACGCCGACGATGCCGGGCTGGACCGTTTCTACCCGCGCATGGTCGCCGCCTACGCGCGCATCTTCGAGCGCGTGGACGTGCCCGCCCTGGCGGTCGAGGCGGATTCGGGGGCGATGGGCGGGGGCGTCAGCCACGAGTTCATGCTCGTCCACGAGGCGGGCGAGGACTCCTTCGCGCGCTGCGACGCCTGCGGTTACGCGGCCAACCTCGAAGCCGCTCAGTTTGCGCTTCCAGTACCGTCGCAGGTGCCGCTCCAGCCGCTGCAGAAGGTCGCCACGCCGGACTGCACCACAATCCAGGCGGTGGCGGACTTCCTGGGCGTGCCGACCAGCCAGACACTCAAGGCGGTCTTCTTCGTGCAGGAGCGCCCGTCCGCGCCGGGGCGCTTTGTCTTCGCCGTGATTCGCGGCGATCTGGAGGTCAACGAGGTCAAGCTGCTGCGCGCGCTAGGGGGCGGGATGCTGCGCGCGGCGACCGACGACGAGATCATGGCGACGGGCGCGGTGCCGGGCTACGCCAGCCCGATGGGTCTGCCGCCAGAGGTGACGGTCGTCGCCGACCGGTCGGTGCGCGCGGGCGCGAACTTCGTGGCCGGGGCCAACGACGCAGGCTATCACCTGACCGGGGTGAACGTCCCGCGCGACTTCGACCCCGCGCTGGTGGCCGATATTGCCGCCGCCTTCGGCGGGGCGACGTGCGCCCGCTGCGGGCAGGGGACGCTGCGCGTGGAGCGGGCCATCGAGCTAGGGCACTGCTTCAAGCTGGGGACGCGCTACAGCGAGGCTGCCGGGGTGACGTACACCGATGAGACGGGCGCGGAGCGTCTGGTGGTCATGGGCAGTTATGGGATCGGGCTGGAGCGACTGATGGCGGCGATCATCGAGACGCACCACGACGAGTGGGGCATCATCTGGCCCAAGAGCATCGCCCCGTTCGACGTGCACCTGCTCACTCTAGGCAAAGACCCGCAGCCTGGCGAGATCGCCGCGCGGCTCTACGAGGACCTGCGCGCCGCCGGGCTAGACGTACTGCTCGACGACCGGGCGGAGTCGGCGGGTGTCAAGTTCGCCGACGCCGATCTGATCGGGATTCCTGTGCGGCTGGCGGTCAGCAGCAAGGCACTGGCGGCGGGCGGCGTGGAGGCCAAGCGGCGCGACTCCGCCGAGAGGGTGATCGTGCCGCTGGACGAGGTGGCGGCCTGGGTGCGAGGGTAGGGGGCGGCTGCGCAAACCTTGTGCGCGCGCGCCGGGTGATGCTATCATCGTGCAGTGCCACACCTGCTAAGGAGCGTGCTCATGCTGCGACAGACCCCTTTCTCCCTGCTGATCCTCGTCGCCCTGCTCGGCGCTGTGCTGAGCGGCTCTGCGCTGGCCCAGCAGAGCGACTTCCCGGTTCCGCCGGGCCGTATCGTCGCCGGCGACGACGCGGGCCTGTTCACCATGCTCACCGACGGCACGGCCAAAACCTATCTGGCCCAGGAAGAGGAAGCGGACTGCTGGCTGCGCGATGGCGTGTGGAGTCCCGACGGATCGCAGATCATGTATACGGCCATCTGTGGCGGCGAGGGGCCGGGCGACTGGCTGCCCGACCCGGAACGTACCGACCTGCGCGAGCGCACCGCCCAGGTGATGATCGTGGACCCGCTCAGCGGCGCGACCCGCGCGCTGGTGCCGGGCGATGGCATTCACCAGGACTACGCCGGAGACTGGCACCCCAACGGCGAGCAGGTGGTCATCTACTCCAACCGCGACGCGGACGGCGTTTTCAACCTGTTCCTCTACGACCTGGCTGAGGGCGTGTTGACGCAGCTTACCAGCTTCGATAGCAACGTCAGTCGCGTCTCGTTCAACCCGTCGGGGAGCTACCTGCTCTACAACCGGCGTATTGTCGAGGCTGATAGCATTCGTTACGAGGTGCGCGCCCTCGACCTGGCGACGCTCAACGAGATTCCGGTGGCCGAGGGCTTCACCCCGGCCTGGAGCCGCGACGGGCAGTGGATCGCCTTTGCCACTGAAGGTGAGGTCGCCGACATCTTCGTGATGCCCGCCGACTGCATCCTGGCCGGCGGCGGCTGCGACGCGGCGGTGAACGCGCGCAACGTCACCAACTCGCCGAATGTCGCCGAGCGCGAGCCGGTCTTCAGCCCCGACCAGACGCAGATCGTCTACGTGCGCGACACTGACGACGAGCCAGGCACCCTCACCTGGGACATCTTCCGCCACGACCTGCGCACCGGCCTGCACACCAACCTGACCAACACGCCGGGCAGCGAAGAGCGTCACCGTGCGTGGGAAGCGGTGCCCAATGTCGCGCCGGTGGATGTGGCGACGGTGCTGCCGGTCGTCGTGCGCGTGCGCACCGCCGAGGGCGCGGCCAACCTGCGCGCCGAGCCGACGACGAACGGCTCCATCGTCGGTGTGCTGCCACGCGGCACGCTGCTCATCGTGGAAGGCGCGCTGGCCGACCGCACCTGGTACCGCGTCACCTTGCCGGAGGATGGCTCTCAGGCGTGGATTTACAACACGCTCATAGACCCAATCGCCGGCGATCTGTCCGGGGTGCCGGTCGTGCCACGATGACGCCCAGGGCGCGCGCCACCACTGCCTACCAGCGATCGGGAGCCACGAGCGATGCCTGACCCAGCGAGCCGCGAGACATCCGTCCAGGGCACGGCCACGCTGCTGCTGCGGCGGCAGGAACTCCCTGTGCAGGCGGGCCTCACCGTGCGCGCTGCCATCGTCGCGTGCGGGCTGGAGCCGGATGCGTTCATCGTCACCCGCGCCGGAGAACTGATCGCTGAGGACGAGGTGCTCCGGCCCGGCGACCGCGTGAAGCTGCTGCGCATCCCCTCCGGCGGGTAAGCGCGGGCGAGCGTTCATCTGCCCAGGTGTGTCTGTTGGAAGCCACGTAGAGGCGGCGCCGTGCTCCGCCCCAGGGCGTGGCAGCGTCGCCCCATCTCGACCGCATGTGAGGAACCGCGATGACCCACGACTACGACGACCTGCTCGCCCAGATTCCCACGCCCGAAGAACTGCCCGAAGGACACAAAAGCGGCTTCGTCGCTGTGATCGGGCGGCCCAACGTGGGCAAGTCCACGCTGATGAACGCCATCCTCGGCGAGAAGATCGCCATCGTCAGCCCCAAACCGCAGACTACCCGCCTGCGCCAGTTGGGCATCCTCACCGAGCCGGACAGGCAGATCGTCTTCGTGGACACGCCAGGTATTCATGACCCGCGCACGGCGCTCGGCAAGTTCATGGTCGAGGTGGCCGTGGATGCGCTGCGCGATGCGGATGTGATCCTGTTCGTGGTGGACGTGAGCGCCCCGCCCACCGCCGAAGACCGGCGCATCGCCGAGTTGATCGAGCAGGCCGGGGCGGGCGCGGCGACGCTGCTCGTGCTCAACAAGGCCGATCTCGCCGCCGGGCCGGAGGCACTGCAAGCGCGCGCCGACGAGCACCGCGCGCTGGTCCCTGTCGCTGACTGGGTGACGACCATCGCCACGACCGGCGCGGGGCTGCCCGACCTGATGGCCCGCCTCGTCGAGAGGCTGCCGCCCGGCCCGCGCTACTACCCGCAGGATCAGCTTTCGGATGTGGCTGTGCGCGACATCGTGGCCGAGATCGTGCGCGAAAAGGCGTTGCTCAACCTGGACGAGGAGGTGCCGCACGGCATCGCCACGCAGGTGGAGGAGTTCAAGCAGCGCAGCGACGACCTGACCTACATCCACGCCGTGATCTACGTCGAGCGCGAGTCGCACAAGGGCATCCTGATCGGCAAGGGCGGGCGAATGCTCAAGACGATCAGCCAGCAGGCGCGCGAGGAGATCGAGAGCTTTCTCGGCACGCGCGTCTATCTGGAACTGTGGGTCAAGGTGTTGAAGAACTGGCGGCGCGACGAGAACGCCCTGCGTCGTCTGGGGTACCGGTTGCCCAGGCCGAAGTAGGGGGTGGTTAGTGGTTAGTGGTTATTGGTTGTTGGTGATTGGTGGGCAGTGATCAGTTGTCAGTGGTCGGTGGGGGCGTGGTGCCGCACGCGGCATCGTTGGCTCTCCGGCGAAGCCAGGGAGGGGGAAAGCACCGCATCGGTGGTCAAAGTCCCCCTCTCTAGCTCGGCTGGAGAGGGGGACTTAGAGGGAAAGGCGGCTTAGCTCAATGCCTGTGGGTTGGGCTGCCCGTCTCTACGTCCTTCACAGGCGCGGCAGCGCCGAGAGCAGGGCACGGCCCTGGATCACGTCCTGACGAATCTGGGCGACCAGCGCCTCCACGCCGTTGAACTTCAGTTCCGGGCGCAGGAAAGCCACCACATCGAAGGCCAGGTGCTCGCCGTAGATGTCGCGGTCGAAGTCGAGCAGATACGCCTCGACCGTCACCAGCCCGCCGTTGAAGGTCGGGCGGTTGCCGATGTTGGCCACGGCCATGAATGTCTCGCCGTTCAGATGCGCCCAGCCAGCGTACACGCCCTTGCGCGGCAAAAACTGCTCGTCCCACACGTCGAGGTTGGCCGTCGGGAAGCCGATGGTGCGTCCGCGCCCGTCGCCGTGCACGACCTCGCCCTCCAGCCGATAGGGGCGGCCCAGCCGCCGGGTCGCCGCGGTCACATCACCCTCGGCCAGGGCCGTGCGGATGGTGCTGCTGCTGATCACATCGCCGTTGCCGTCATTGGTCACCAGGTCCACGACCTCCAGCGTAAAGCCTTTGCGCGCGCCCTCCGCCCGCAAGAAAGCGACATTCCCCTCGCGCCTGTAGCCGAGCGCGAACTCCGGCCCGACCCACAGCTCGCGCAGCTTGAGGTGCGCCAGCAGCCGGTCTACGAACTCCGCCGCGCGTATCTGGCGCACAGTCTCGTCAAACGGGTGCGTCACCACC
>CAYNHD010000099.1:0-11154 GCA_964396775.1 uncultured Thermoflexus sp.
CCGCGGTGATGTGGTACTGGCGGCGCGCGGTCTCGTCTGCGCCCGGCGTGCCGCTGGCCTCGACCAGGCCCTGGCGCGCCAGCTTCTCCAGCACGTAGTACATGGACGAGACGCCGATCTGCGTCCAGGCGCGCAGCCCGCGCTGGGCGATGACGGTCTGCAAATCGTAGCCGTAGATCGGGCCTTCGGCGATGATGCTCAGGACAGCGAGTTCGGCGTCAGTCATGGCGGCGTTACCTGTGGGCAACAATGGCTGGCCGGTGCACCCGGAACCGGCGCGCGCAAAGTCGGATACAATACACCTGTGTAGCGTACACAAGCGCGGCCCCGGAGTCAATTGGGCGAGGGGTCAAATGTGCATATCATGGTGGGGGCGCAATGTTTGAATCGCAGAGACGCAGAGGACGCGGAGAAGAACTAACACGCTCTCCATCCTATCTTTTCTCTGCGCTCTCTGCGCCTCAGCGGTGATCTTTCGCCCCAGAAATGAGATATACCCGGAGTCAAGTCGGGCGCGGAGAAAGGCTTGTGCGGATGCGACGAACATATCACGCGGGGGTCTGGCGCGGGCTGGTGCTCGTGCTGGCAGCGACTCTGTCCGCCTGCGGCGGCGATGCGCCGCGCGACACGAGCCAGCCGACCAACACCCCTGTGCCGCTTGTCATGGCCTGGCAGCCAGCCCAGGCGGTCATCAGCGCGGACAACCCCATCGTCGCGGTGAGTGGCGTTCTGCGGCTGCACCAGGGCACCGTCAACGACCTGGCGCTTTCGGCCAGCGGCGCGCGCCTGGCAACTGTTGCCGCTGACAATGTGCTTGGTGTGTGGAATCTCGCCGACGGAGAAACCCTGTTCTTCCGCGAGAACCTGCCCGCGCGCCATGTGTTCTTCGGCCCTGGCGACGAAACGCTGATCACGGTGGATCGCGACGGCCTGGCACGGGTGTGGTCGCTGGCTGCCATCCCGCCACCCGCTGATGCGGAGCCGCTGGCGGAGTTCAGCGGCTACCGGACGGAGACGGCAGGCCCCGTCGCCCAGTCGCCGGACAGGACGCTGCTGGCCTTCGGGTCGGAGAACGGCGGCGTCACGCTGTGGCGCGTGCCACAGGGAGAGATGGTTGCCAACTTCCAGGCGCACCGGGAAGCCATCGGCTTCCTGGCATTTTCCCCGGACGGGCACTATCTGGTCACCATCGGCGCTGAGCGCGGCGCGCGCGTATGGTCGGTGCCGTCGGGCGATCTGCTGCGCGCTGTGATTGATGCGGATCGCGTCGAGGTGGAGGCGGTCGCCACGCGGGCGGCTTTCTCGCCGGACTCCCGGCTGGTAGCCGTCGCCACTGACCGTGACCTTCAGGTATGGACGCTGCCAGCGGGCGAGCCGTTCGCCTCCATCGCGCTTGCGCGGCACCAGGCCTCCCACCAGATCGCGTTCTCACCCGACAGGCGCTGGCTGCTTGGCTGCGGCGCGCAGCCGACCCTGGGCCTGTGGGACGTGGCGACGAGGGAGCAGGTCGCGCTGCTGCCGCTGCCAGGGCAGGGCTGCCGCAATGCGGTCTTCTCTCCCGACAGCACGCTGCTGCTGACCCTGCCCGCGCCGGGGCGCGACCTGTTCCTGTGGAATCTCGCCGGCCTGCGCGAAAGCCAGCCGGACGCAAAGCCGGTGCTTCAGCGCGCTGACCGCCGGGGGATGGGCCTGCCCGACGGCGTGGCGTTCTTTGACATCGTATGGCCGGGCGATGGGCGCACCATTTTTGTGCTGGACGAAACCGGGCCGATCTACGCGCTGACTGCGCGCGTGCCCTGAACTAGAGCGTGTTATGAACTTCGCACGCGAGGCGTAGCGTGCAGAGTATGGCGCATAAGTAGCGCACTAACCCCACCCTGTAGTCCTTCCCTGCCAGCGATACTGTTGGCGAAATGCCTCCGTAGGGGCGTATTGCAATACGCCCCTACGAAACCAGCGCGTGCTTAGTCCGCCAACAGTGTCGCCAGCGGGGAGGCCCCCCTTTCCCTGCTTGCGGGGAAAGAGGCCGGGGGATAGGGGTTGAAAAGTGTATAGCGCGCTCTAGCCGCAGGGCACCGCAATCTGGGCGGCGTCCGGGCGCGCAACGTCCGGCACGCTGTCCCACTGTGTTAGCTCAAAGCGGAATTCCGCCCACTGATCCTGATCGCGCCGGGTCGTCGTGCTGTGCAGGCGCAGCAGCGCGCCCGTCCCGTCGTCGAAGACCACCTCGCCGGAGAACGTCACCGTCTCCGCCGCCGCGACCGCCTGCTCCAACGCTTCGTTGCCCCCGTAGGTGTTCAGGATGCGCAGGGCGTCCTCAACACGCGAGACGAGGGTGTGCTGCGTCGCTTCGCGTCCGGCGACCGTCGTCTCTTCCAGCTCGGCGATGACGGACAGCATCTGTGGGGCTGCGGCGAGCGCGTCATGAGCGGCGATCAGCCCGGCAAGGCCCGCGCTCAGCCCTGCCGCAGCCGGATCGTCGCTGGCGCAGGCGTAGCTGTCCCCTGTGACGCGGTAGACCGGCGCGGGCGATGGCTGGTCGCCCGGCACCACATACGTAGCGGGCGTGTCCCCTCCGCTGAGCGTGGCCTGTAAGTCGCCCTCCGCGTCAACCCGCAGCGTGTAATGCTGCTCACTCGTGGCGGCTGAGTCCGGCGCGCCGGCCGCGTTGAGGCGGCCCTGTCGCACGACGACCGCAGCCTCATAGCCTACGCCCGCCGCGCCAAGATCATCTACGCCCTGGCTGACGCGCCCAGCGACTCCGCGTTCGTCCACGGCCTGCATCAGCGCCACCGCGTCATCCACCGTGTCCGCCGTCTCGCGCGTCTCGTCGAAGGTGGCGCAGGCGGCCAGGAGCAGCGCCAGCAGCACGCCCGCCAGTCCAATCCGCGCAGGGAAGCCCATCCGCAGCGTCCTTTCCGTCGCATGTGCGTTGTCCGTGTAACTGTATAGTCCCAGCCGCCGCTTGACAAATTCCGGGGTGGGGCAGAGCGTGGAGCGTAGGGGAACAGATGTCCTGTCCAGACTTCGGGGTGCGTGCAAATCTGTGGGTAGGGGCGCTGCTCTGCTGCGCCCCCGTAGGGGCGTATCGCAATACGCCCCTACGGGACCTCACCCCGCTGGGTGTCAAGCGAGTCTCTGTCAACCTTTGCGCGCACCCGACTTCGGAAGTCAAGTTGCGCAGATGCCCGCAGGTCTGTACACTGTGCCCGACTGGTCAGGAAAGGAAACAAGTCGCACATGATCGGGCAAGTGCTGGGCAACCGCTACGAGATTCAAGAGCGCATCGGAGAGGGCGCGACCGCCGTTGTCTATCGCGGGCTGGACACGCGCCTGCAGCGCACCGTGGCGATCAAGATGCTGTTGCCGCACGTAGACAGCACGACGCGCAGACGCTTCGAGCGCGAGGCGCTGGCCGCTGCCCGCCTCAACCATCCTGGCATCATGGCTATCTATGACGTGAACCAGGAAGGCGACCGGCCCTACCTGGTTGTCGAGCACGTCGAGGGCCGCCCGCTGTCCGACTTCATCCTTTCGCCGCCGGACGTGGTGGCCGAGTATGGCCGGCAAATCTGCCTGGCGCTGGACTACGCGCACCGGCGCGGCCTGATTCACCGCGACATCAAGCCGGCCAACATCCACATCACGCCGGACAACCAGGCGAAGATCATGGACTTCGGGCTGGCCATCTCCGGCGAATCCAAGCGGCTGACGGCGCTGGGGCGCATCATCGGCACGCCCGCATACCTGTCGCCAGAGCAGGCGCAGGGTTTCCCGCTAACCTTCCACACCGACATCTACTCGACCGGCGTGGTGCTCTACGAGCTGGCGACGGGGGTGCTGCCCTTCGACGCCGATGACATCAGCGTGCTGCTGATCCAGCAGGTCAAGCGCGCGCCCAGGCCACCCCGCGAACTGAACCCGGCGATTAGTCCCGCCCTGGAAGCGGCCATCCTCAAGGCGCTGGCCAAGCAGCCCGAAGACCGCTTTGAGACAGCGCGGGCGATGGCGGACGCGCTGGCAGCCGCAGAGTCCTGCGAGGAGCGCACGCTCAATGCAGCAGCGGTGATGGTTGAGGAACTGGAGTCGCAGGAAGATGCGCCCGCCAGCGCAGCCCCCAGCGCGCGCGGCAAAGTGCGCGTGGCTCTGGCGGACGATCATCGCGTGCTGCGCATGGGGTTGGCGATGATGCTCTCGGCGACCGATGAGTTCGAGGTCGTGGGCGAGGCGGACGACGGCGAGCAGGCGCTTGAACTGGTGCGCACCGCCCAGCCGGACGTGCTGTTGCTCGACCTGAACATGCCCAAAGCCAGCGGTCTGGACATTCTGCCCCAGATTCGCCAGACCTGGCCCGGCATCAAGGTGCTGGTGCTGACCGGGCGCGCCGAAGACCAGTACATCATGCACGCACTGCGCGCCGGGGCGCACGGCTACGTATTGAAGACCACCGCCGAGGAAGAGCTGATCCACGCGGTGCACGATGTGGCGGCGGGGCGGCTGGTGCTGGGGCAGGGCGTGGCCGAGCGCGTCGTCGAAGGGTACACCTCGCGCCCCGCCACTGAGGGCGATCAGCCGGGCGAGCTGGACCGCGCCATTCTGACCGGCGTGGCCGCCGGCAGGACCAACGACCAGATCGCCGAGCGGCTGGGCCTCGACCCCCAGATCGTAGACCAGCAGCTTGCCCAGCTTATCGCCCAGCTTGGCGCGCGCTCGCGCGTGGAGACGGGGTTGATCGCGCTGCGGCGGGGGCTGGTGTCGCTCCAGGACTTGCAGCGCGACTGAGCCGCCGTTGCCCGATCAGCCGGTCGCCAACATGCCGACCGCCAGTTCGGTGAGCGGCTCCCCCTGCACCAGCATAGCGTCCCCGTAGATCATGCGCGTGCACTGGCGCACGCGGCGCAGGTTGTGGTCGCTGGCCAGGATCAGGCTGCGCCCGTTGTTATCGGGGATATTCATCACGATGGGCCGGCCCTGAAGTTGCTCCAGGGCGACCAGTAGCAGCCGCTCCGCCGAGGCGATGGTCCGGCTCATCCAGGGGCCGAGTAAAACGCTATCGCTGTGCCGGTGAGCGAGCAGGTATCCTTCCAGCGCGTCGCCCTGGTAGTCCACCCAGGCCATGTCGGGGAACTCGTCCATCAGGCGGCCCAGGATGTGGCTGCGGTACAGCCCAAACGCCGTCCGGTCGAAGGCGAAGACGGCCCCGCGATCCGCCGGAGTCATCCGCCTGGCGCGCGGCCCCAGGTAGGTGCTCGCTCGTCCCTCCCACCGCTCGATCTTGCCCACCGCGCGGAAGCCCATGCTCTGGTAGAGCCGGCGACCCGCGTCGGTCGAATCGAGCATGATCCGCTCGGTGCCCCTGGCGATCAGGTGATCGAGCGCGGCGCGCATCAACTGCTTGCCCAGGCCCAGCCGCTGGCGCTCTGGCGCGACCAGAACCATGCCGATCCAGGCCAGCTCGGTGCCATAGGGGGTGGTGGTCACCGTGCCGACGATGCCGCTCTCCTCCTCGTCCAACACGAAACAGCCGTCCGGCGACCAGTACAATAGCCGTTCCCAGTGTGCCGCGTCTTTCTGCCAGCCGACGCGCTGGGTGAGGGCGAGCGCGCCGGGGATGTCGTCCGGCGTCATGCGGCGCAGCACGCGCTCTGGTTCGCGGCTGGGCTGGTAGCGTCCCTGCCAGGTCAGGCTCATGGGTTCTCTCGGTCGCACAGTGGTAAAGGGTGGGTAGTAGTTGGTTGTTGGTGATTGGTTATTGGTTGGTTATCAGTTGTCAGTTTCCAGAGGCCGTTTCAGAAGTCGTGCGCCTGCCGTTGCCCCCCATTCCCGGCCCTTCCCCCACGAGGGAGGAAGGGAGAAAAACACGCCCGCTACCCCCCCCCTTCTGAGGGAGGGGTTTGGGGTGGGGGGCGACATCTTCCCCAATGGTCTCTCAGTCATCGGCTGTGAGGTTTCCGTGAATGACCATTCCCCTGGTATCACTAACAACGAGTGACCGACGACCGACAACTGATCACTGACAACCGACAACTGACGACTGACACGCCATAGCGGACAGCGAATTCCCTGCTGACTCACGACTCGGTGCCAGTCTACCCTGGCGTAGGCGTCAGAGTCCATGTGGGCGTCAGGGTCGGAATCTGCGCCGCGTCGGGGAAGGTACCCTCGGCGAAGGGCAGCGTCAGCGTGGGCGCGGGCGTGGGCATGGGCGGCGGCGCGGCCTGGTTGTTGACGTTGATACGCACGTCGCGCCTGACGAAACGCCCGTACTGGTCAATGGCGACCAGCCGCAGCGTGTACGGCCCGTTTTGCAGCACGCGCGTGTCAAGCTGCCCCAGTGGGGCGTTTGGCTCGCGGCGCTCCTGCGGGTCTACGATCAGCGGCTCGCTGAAGGCGGTCGGGCTGTGGCCGATGCCGTAGCGAATCTCGTAGCGGCTGAAGTTGGGCATGGTGACGGTGCCCAACACCTGGATGACTCCCTCAACGGTGGCGTCCTGGGCCGGCGCGGACAGCACCACGTAGGGGCGTGGCTCTGCCGGGTTGCAGTACTCAGTTGGCGGCGGCATGACCGGCGCTTGCAGGCCGCGCTGCGTCAGCCAGGCATTGCCCGCCGGGTCGTTGTTCAGCCAGTTGTAGGCTGACGAATCGTTAATCGCCAGGAAGGTGCGATACTCCGCTTCGCTCGCGCAGGCATCATTGGCCAGCTTCAGCGTGAAGGTGTCCACGTACAGCGAGCGGTAGATGTCCTGGTCGGGGCCAGGCGGTGGCGCGCTGCTGGCGAAAATCTCTACGTAGGTGCGCCCGGCGCACTGCGGCGAGGGCACCGTGCCCGAATCGCGGCAGACTTCCGCCTGGACGACGCCGGGCGGCGGCTGGAAGGACTCGACGGCCAGCCCGGCGTGCGCCTCCTCCATGATCTCGTTCCAGATCGGCGCCGCGCCGTAGTAGCCGGTCAAGCCGGTCATCGGGCTGTTGTCGGAGTTGCCGACCCACACGCCGACGGCGTACTGTGGCGTGTAGCCGATGGTCCACACGTCACGGCTGTCGTTGCTGGTGCCAGTTTTGACCGCCACTGTGCGGCCCCCTTGTAGCTCCAGCGGCCAGCCGCGCCCAAATTCCTCGGCGCGCGCCGCCCCATCGGAGAGAATGTTGGTGATCAGGTAGGCGTATTCGGGCGGCACGATCTGCTCGCCGGCCTGCCCGCTGGCGCGGTAAATCTCGTTGCCCTTGCTGTCTTCGATGTAGACGATGGAGAACGGCTCGACGCGCACGCCGTTGTTGCCCAGCGCGGCGAAGGCGGCCACCATGTCGAACAGCCGCACCTCGACGGCACCCAGCGCGGTCGGCAGCCCGGCGTTGCGCTCGACCGGATTGCCGAGCGGAAAGCGAATGCCGAAGCGCGTCGCCAGCTCGGTGAAGCGCAGTAGCCCGGCCTGTTGCAGCACCTTGACGGCGGGGACGTTCAGCGAGTTGCCCAGCGCCTCGCGCGCAGTCTTGGGGCCGTGATACTGGTTGTCGTAGTTGACGGGCACATAGCCGTTGAAGTCCGTGCGCACGTCCCACAGCACGCTGGCCGGGGTCAAGTAGCGGCCCTGCTCGTCGGGCATGAAGGCCGTCAGGTAGACGAAGGGCTTAATCGCCGAGCCGGGCTGTTGGGCGGTGAAGGAGACGTTGACCTGCCCATCAATGTCCTTGTTGTTGTAGTCGGCGCTGCCTACCATAGCCAGCACCGCCCCGTTCTTGGGGTTCATGACGACGACCGAGGCGTTGCGCGCGTTGATGCCCCGCGCTTGCAGCTCTGACAACTGGCTGGTCACGGCGCGCTCGGCCACGCTCTGGATGGTCTCGTCCAGGGTCGTGTAGACGCGGTAGCCGGCGCTGTAGATCGCCTGCGGGCCGTAGGTATCTTCAAGCTGCTGCCAGACATAGTTGACGAAATGGGGGTGCACGAACTGGTTGGCCGGCGGCGTGAACGTCTTGGTTTCCACCAGGGCCAGTTCCAGGGACATTTCCTGGGGTTCGGGCGTGTTGGGCGTGGTGTAGTAGTAGAGAGTCGTGCCGTTGGGCTGCGGGCGGGCGATGATGCACAGCGACCCGCCGCTGGGCACGCCCCACTGAGTCGTGTCGTCGTGCTGGATGGCGATGCAGCCGGTGCCGTTGGCCTCGGACATCAGGCGCAGGACGGTGCGCATCCGCTGGATGGCCGCTTCGCGGTTGACCACCGGATCGTAGGTGGCCGGTGACTGGGGCAGCCCGGCCAGGAACGCCGCTTCAATCGGGTTGAGGTCGCTCGCGGGCTTGTCGAAGTAGGTCTGGGCCGCTGCCTCGATGCCGTAGGCGAAGTTGCCGTAGAAAATCTCGTTCAGGTAAATCTCAAGAATCTCGTTCTTGGTGTACTTGCGCTTGATCTCCGAGGCGACGATGATCTCGACGATCTTGCGCTCGGCGGTGCGCTGCGAAGCGAACTCCGTCTCCAGCACCAGGGCGCGGGCAAGCTGTTGGGTGATCGTGCTGGCACCCGGCCCGGAGAGCACGTCCCCGGCGCGCAGATTGTTGTAGGCCGCGCGCAGGATGGCGAACACGCTGAAGCCAGGGTCTTCGTAGAATGTCTCGTTCTCGGTGGAGACGGTGGCGTGGATCAGCCAGGGCGAAATCTGGTTGAGCGGCACCACTTTGCGCTGGCCGGTGTCAGGATTATTGAATTCGGCCAGCGTCGCCCCTTGCGCGTTGAGAATAAGCGTCGTCTCGAAATCTGACGCGCTCTCGTGCAACGACGCGACAGCCTCGGCGTACTGGTCTACCTTGTACAGGTAATAGCCGATCATCAGCAGCAGCACGAGCAGGGTGAGGGCCATGCCGCCAATGATGCCGAAGATGCTGAGGCGAATGCCCCACTTGACATAGGTGTTGCGGTTGTGGGCCGCGCCAAGCGCCGCGCTGTAGTCCGGCTGGGGGAACGCGCCAATGGGCGGCTTGGGCGGGGGCGCGGGCCTGTCCGCGCCGGGACCCGCCGGCGGGCCGCCGCGCACCATCGTCGCCCCGGCCTCGACCGCCGCCGAGCGGATCGTCTGCTGATCCGCCGCTGGCCCGCTGAGGCCGTGCGGCAGGGTGATCACGTTCGCCGCCGCCGCGTCTACCTCCTGCCCTTTCTGCAAAGTAGGCGCGTCGGAGCGACGCACCGGCTCCAGGAAGGGCGTGTGGGGCGAGACGAGCGTCGCGCCAGGGTCGTCCTGGGGGACGCGCAAGGGCAGGGGGCCGCTCTCGTCGCCGGACTCGCCCTCCAACGACTCCAGCGTGATCTGGTCATCGGCCAGCCCGGCGGCGGACTCGACGACGACTTGCTGCACGCCGGTTTCCGTGCGCACGGCGCTGCCGCGCACGCGCTCCTCGTAGCCGGGCGGGTTGGCCGGAACCCACGCCTGCCCGTCGTAGTGGTACCAGCGGTCGGATTCGAGGCCGAGCATCCACCACTGCCCGTCCTCGCCGAGGATCATCAGGCTCCGTAGCTCGTCTTGCAGCGCCTCGCGGCTGATCTCTCCGGCCTGATAACGCTCGCGCAGCGCCCTGACCTGCTGCTCGACCTGCTCGAAACGCGACGGCTCAGGGGCGGGCGTTTCAGGGGGTGCTTCAGCGGGGAGCGGAGTCTCTTCGGGCGGCGGCGTGCTGCCAGTGGCAGCTGTGGCGTCGCCCACTGCGTCCGCGCCGACCGGCTCCGGGACAGCTTCCGCGCTCGACTGCTCTGGCTGGGCCTCCTCGGACACGTGAATCTCCGGGATGGTCTGATCAGCGCCGTCCAGCAAGGCGCTGACTTTTGCCTCAAGCGGCGTGAACCAGTCGCCGCGCTCGCGTGGCGAGACCTCGGCTTGCGGCGGGGCCTCCCCCCCTGCTGCCGGGGGTGTCGCCCGGTCTGGTTCGGGCTTGGGAGGGGGCTGCGGTGTGAACCAGGTCTCGACGACGACCGGGCGCGACGATCCCTCCTCGACCGGCGGCTCGTGCCACAGATCGCCGGGCAGGGCGCGTTGTGTTTCGCCGGGGGCAGGTGCCGTGTCGGACGACGCCGGGTCGGGCCTGGCTGCGTCTTCTGGCGGCACTACCGGCTTGTCCTCAGGGTGATCCACGATGCTGCTCCCTCAAGAATAACCACCGGGCGTCAGCGGTCAGCAATCAGCAAGAACACTCCCGTCTCTTGCCAGACGTGCAGAGTCTGGTGTGGCGACTGTCCTTGCGTCACTCATCTTGATCTTACCACCATCGCCGGGCAAAGTACATTCGGTGAGCCGCAACAGGATCACCGCCGAGGCGCAGAGGACGCAGCGCAGAACCATGAAATCGGGTGCGTGCACACCCTGTCACGTAGGAGTACCGCTCTGCTGCGCCCCCGTAAGGGCGTATTGCCATACGCCTCTACGCACACACCCATGAACCCCCCGCTTTTCTCCGCGCTCTCTGCGTCTCAGCGGTTCAAAAACACCCCCAGCAGCCTCAGCTTGCGGCGGGCTGCGGCTTGCTGGCGACCAGCACCGTCCACTCGCCCTTCTGGGTGACGGTGCCATCCTGGTTGACGATCTTCACGTCAAAGGTCACGAAACCGCCGCCGGCTTGCTTCATCTCGCGCCGGCTGGTCACCTTCACCTGGACGCGCAGCGTGTCGCCGATGAAGACCGGCGCGCGGAACTTCCATTCCAGGCTGGTGAAGGCGATCACCGTGCCGTCCAGAAAGCCCATCTGGTAGGCCAGGCCGCTGGCGATGGACAGCCCCAGCAGCCCGTGCGCCACGCGCCTGCCGAACTGCGTGCCCTGGGCGTAGATTTCGTCGGTGTGCATGGGGTTGAAGTCGCCGGAGAGGCCCGCGAAACCGAGAATATCGCTCTCGGCAATCGTCCGCCCGTGCGTCTCCAGGGCCATGCCCTCACTGAAGTCCTCGAAGTAGAGGCCGCGTTGTGCGCGTATCTGCTCTGCCATGTGCTCCTGCCTTGTCACGCTGACGTGTCACACTGCCCGCAACAATTGGAGAAAACAAACCAGTGGCGATTGTAGCGCAAGGGGCGCTGTGGCGAAACTCTGCCATCACCCGGGGTTCACAAACAAGTTGTTGGGCGATTGCCAGAACGCCCCTATCCCTCGGCCCCTTCCCCTAGCTTTGCTGGGGGAAGGGGA